>NZ_JASCPK010000047.1:0-37130 GCF_029959385.1 Pseudomonas sp. PS01303 | reverse complement strand
CGATAGCGGAGTGTCAGTCACCATTAACTTCACTGACACACCGCTATCGCGAGCAGGCTCACTCCTACAAGGGAACTGCGGTGTCTGGGGGGATTTGTCGGGCACTGCGATACGCCGCGGGCCCGACGCCGTAAGCCTGTTTGAACTGTCGGCTCAAGTGGCTCTGATCGGCAAACCCCAACTGCGTCGCGACTTCCAGCGGCAAGCAACCACTCTGCAACAGTGCCCGCGCCTGGGCGATGCGTTGCTGCATCAGCCATGTGTGCGGCGGCATGCCGGTCGCGCGGCGGAATACCCGGGCGAAATGGAAGGGTGACAGATTGACCGCCGCCGCCAGTTCATCCAGCGACGGCGGCGCCGCCAGTTGAGCGTGCATGACGTCCTTGGCCAACAGCACCGCGCGGTGCTCTTTGCCGGGATTGGCAACCTCGCGCACCGCCGCGTGACGCTGCAACAGCAGCAACATCAGCTCGCGCCACACCGTTTGCTGTTGCAGCGCGGTCGCGGGGCTTTCCAGCAAACGGTGCAACTGGCAGAAACCGTTGACCAGATCCGGGTCGCGATACAGCGTGGCGCCGAAAGCCGGCAGACTGGCGGTCGGCAACTCCAGCTCATCCAGCAGCGAAACAATCTTGCCGGTATCCGGATAAAACGCCCGGTACAGCCAGCCGTCCTCGGTGCCTTTGTGGCCGGTGTGCAATTCGTCCGGGTTGATCAGCACCAATGTGCCGCTGCCCGCCAAGTGTTCAGCGCCGCGATAGCGGTAGCGCTGAGCGCCGGCCATGATCATGCCGATCACAAAACCGTCGTGGACATGCGGGGCGAAGCGTTGCTCGATATAGCGCGCCGACAACAACTCGACTCCGGCCAGTGGCGCGGTTTGCCAGAATCGGATCGACTCGCCCTGATCGCTCATGCGGGCACGCTGGCCAGCCATTGCGGGATGCGGCGTTCGAGGTAGTAGCCTGGCTGGCGCACTGAGCCGTCGACGAATCCAACGTGCCCGCCGCGCGCCTGCAATTCAAAAGCGGTCGAGGCCGACAGTTCGCTTTCCGAAGGCAGGCTGTGCGGGAACACAAATGGATCGTCCGCTGCCTGAATGATCAACGTCGGCGTGCGGATCTCACCGAGAAAATAGCGGCTCGACGCCCGCCGGTAGTAATCCTCGGCATTCTCGAAACCGTGCAGCGGCGCGGTTACCCGGCCATCGAAATCCCAGAACGTGCGCATGTTCTCCAGCGAACCGAGCGCTGCCAAAGCTGCCAGCCCATCCTCGCGCCCGTCATGCTGAAACTGCCGTTGCTTGTTCTTGATGTAGGCGACCATCTCGCGCATGAAGTGCGCCTGATACACCTTGGAAAATCCCTGGCCGATACGGTCGGCGCATTGATCGAGGCGGAACGGCACCGATACCGCCACCGCACCGACCACGCCACTGGCGCTGCCGGTTTCGCCGAGATGTTTGAGCAACACGTTGCCGCCCAGCGAATAGCCGACGGCGTACAACGGCGCCAACGGGCGTTTCGCGCGCAGGTGTTTGATGGTTTCGGCGAGGTCTTCGCTGGCGCCGGAATGGTAGCTGCGTGGCAGCAGATTCGGTTCGCCCGAACAACCGCGCCAGTTCAGCGCAACGCTGGCCCAGCCCTGATCGGCCAAGGCTTTTTGCACGCCGGCGACATAAGGCGAATTGGAAGAACCGGTCAGGCCATGCAGCACCAGCACCAACGGCGCATCGGCCGTGTGCGGGCCATGCCAGTCGAGGTCAAGAAAGTCGCTATCCTCAAGCCACAAGCGCTCGCGCTCACGCTGGATATGCACGGTTTTGCGCCACAGCGGCCCCCACAAGGTTTGCAGGTGCGGATTGCCGAGGCCGAGGGCGGGGGTGAAACGTTCTGAAGAGGCGGACACGATGGTTCTCGATGCAGCGCGGCGACCCTGTGGGAAGGGCCGCCGCTTATTCAGACCGGTCGATTAACCGGCGATCTCTGCCGTACGTTGCCACAGCGCGTAGTAAACCCGGCCGGATTTCTGTTCGCGGTGCAGGCGCCAGTTGCCCGGCAGGCCCAGCGTCGATGGCGCCGTTTCACTTTCAGTGTAGATCCACGAGTCGGGCGCCAGCCACTGACGTTCCTCGAGCAAGGTGCAAACGGCGGGCAGCAGGTTCTGGTTGAACGGCGGGTCGAGGAACACCAGGTCGTACGCGCTGGCGGTCTGGGTTTCCAGATAACGCAGCGCGTCCGCCGTCTGCACCTGGCCGTTGGTGCAGCGCAAGGTGCCGAGGTGTTCCTTCAGGCTGGACACCGCAATATTGCTCGCGTCCAGCGCCTGGCCCATGGCCGCGCCACGGGACAGCGCTTCGAGAAACAGCGCGCCGCTGCCGGCGAATGGGTCGAGTACCTTGGCCCCTTCAACGTACGGCGCGAGCCAGTTGAACAGGGTTTCACGCACGCGATCCGGCGTCGGACGCAGGCCCGGCGCATCGGGGAAGCTCAGCTTGCGGCTGCGCCATTGACCGCCAATGATGCGCAACTGGTTCACACCGTTGTGAACGTTGTGCGCAGGCTTTTTAGGGGAACGAGTTGCCATTAATGCTCCGGAACCCCGAGCGGTTGCTCGGCAGGTTTATCAGATGGGGCCGGTAACGGCTTTTGCGGCACGGTCGGGCCAGCGGTGACGATGACCATTTTGTCCGTGCTCAGGTGTTTGTTCAGGGCGTCGCGGACTTGTTCCACGGTCAGGCTTTGCGACTGACGCATGAAATCGTCCAGATAGCTCAACGGCAGATTATAGAAGCCCATCGCGCCGAGTTGGCCGACGATATCGGCATTGCTCGCGGTGGACAGCGGGAAACTGCCGGCCAGCTCGCGTTTGGCGTCGTCGAGTTCTTTCTGCGTCGGGCCGGTTTTCAGGTAGTCGGCGAGCACGTCTTGCACCAGTTTCAGGGTGCCTTCACTCATTTCCGCGCGGGTCTGCAGATTGATCATGAACGGGCCGCGCGCCTGCATCGGGCTGAAACCCGAATACACGCCGTAAGTCAGGCCACGCTTCTCGCGCACTTCGCTCATCAGACGTGTACCGAAACCGCCGCCGCCGAGGATCTGGTTGCCCATCGACAGCGCCGCGTAATCCGGATCGTCACGGTCGATGCCCAGTTGCGCGAGCAACAGGTTGGTTTGCTTCGACGGGAACTCGATGTGATTAACGCTGGCTTTCGGTTCCTGCGGCTGCGCGATCTTCGCCAGCGCCGGGCCTTTCGGCAGGGCACCGGAAACCTGATTGGCAATCGCCTCGGCCTCAGCGCGAGACAAATCGCCGACCAATGCAATCACCACGTTGCCGGCCGCGTAGGCTTTGGCGTGGAACTCACGCAATTGCGCGAGGGTGATCTTCGGCACGCTTTGCGGATTGCCGTCGCTCGAATGCGCGTACGGGTGATCGCCGTACAGACGCTTCATCAGCTCAAGGCTGGCGAGTTTGCCGGGGTTCTGTTTCTGGTATTCGAAACCGGCGAGCATCTGGTTTTTGATGCGTGCAAAGGAGTCAGCCGGGAAGGTCGGTTTGCCGACCACTTCCGAGAACAGCTTCAAGGCCGGTTCGCGTTTGTCAGCGGCACTCAGGCTGCGCAGCGAGGCCAGCGCCATGTCTTTGAAAGCACCGTTGCCGAAATCTGCACCCAAACCTTCAAAGCCTTGAGCGATGGCGCCGACGTCTTTGCCAGCCACACCTTCGTTGAGCATCGCGTTGGTCAGCACTGCCAGACCCGACGCGCTGCCGTCCTGGCTGCTGCCGGCGGCGAAGATCAGGCGCATGTCGAACATCGGCAGCTCATGGGCTTCGACGAACAACACCTTGGCGCCGTCGGCGGTGTTCCAGGTCTGTACATCGAGTTTGCGGCTGGCCGGGGCCTTGCCGTCGAGTTCGGCCAGCGATTGCAGCTTCTGGCGGGTCTTGGCGTTGTCGAGGGCTTCGCTGGCCTTGCTGTCAGCGCTTGGCGACAGATAGAAAGCAGCAGAGCCGATCACCGCCACGGCGATCAGGCCGAGCAGCATCAAACGTGGGGTTTTGCGCTCACTCATGAGTCGTCTCCAGTGGCAGGACGTGGGCGACGCTGAGACGTTCGCGGGTGAAATACAGCTTGGCGGCGTTCTGGATGTCTTGTGGGGTCACGCTTTCCAGATCGGCAAGTTCGGTGTCCATCAGTTTCCACGACAGGCCGACGGTTTCCAGTTGACCAATCGCAGTGGCCTGGCTGGTGATCGAATCACGTTCGAAGACCAGACCGGCGATCACTTGGGCACGCACGCGCTCCAGCTCTTCGGCGGACGGTGCGGTGGTTTTCAGCTGTTCCAGCAGTTTCCACAGACCGGCTTCGGCTTGCGCCATGGTCTTTTTCTTCTGCGTGTTCGGCGTTGCCGACAGGGTGAACAGGCTGTCGCCACGGGTGTAGGCGTCGTAGTTCGACGAACCGCCGGAGACCAGCTCTTCGCCGCGTTCCAGTTGTGTCGGGATGCGACCGCTGTAGCCGCCGTCGAGCAGCGCGGAGATCAGGCGCAGGGCGTTGACCGAACGCTTGTCTTCAGCGGTGGCGATGCTTGGCACGTTGAAACCGAGCATCAGGCTAGGCAGTTGTGTCTGCACGTGCAGGGTGATCTGGCGTTCGCCGGGCTCGGCCAGTTCCAGCGGTTTTTTCGCCGGAGGCACGTCGCGCTTGGCGATCGGGCCGAAGTAGCGTTGGGCGAGGGTTTTCACTTCGTCCGGGGTGACGTCGCCGACTACTACCAATGTGGCGTTGTTCGGCACGTACCAGGATTGATACCAGTGGCGCAGCTCTTCGACCTTCATGCGGTCGAGGTCGGCCATCCAGCCGATGGTCGGCGTGTGGTAGCCGCTGGCCGGGTAGGCCATGGCCTTGTAGCGCTCGTAGGCTTTGGACATCGGCTTGTCATCAGTGCGCAAGCGGCGCTCTTCCTTGATGACTTCGATCTCCTTGGCGAACTCGTCAGCCGGCAGGCGCAGATTGGCCATGCGGTCGGCTTCCAGCTCAAAGGCTACGCCCAGACGGTCGCGGGCCAGCACCTGGTAATAAGCGGTGAAGTCGTCGCTGGTGAAAGCGTTCTCTTCGGCGCCCAGATCGCGCAGGATCAGCGACGCTTCGCCGGGGCCGACTTTCTCGCTGCCCTTGAACATCATGTGCTCAAGCGCGTGAGACAGACCGGTCTGGCCCGGGGTTTCGTAGCTGGAGCCGACCTTGTACCAGACCTGCGAGACCACCACTGGCGCGCGATGGTCTTCGCGCACGACGACCTTGAGGCCGTTGTCGAGAGTGAATTCGTGGGTCGGTTGCGGGTCGGCCGCCAGGGCCGAAAGGGGCAGGCAGACTGTGCTGAGCAGCAGGCCTGCGGCGCGGCGGGCTAGAGCATTCATTCGTTTTTTAACCTGTTGGGCTGCCCGCTTGGTCTTAGCGTCGGCGGGCGAGAGGGTGCTAGGATACTGATCCGTTTTACTGGCGGCCACGCCTATCAAGCCACTGATCGGTAGATAGGTTGTATGGGTTCCCGGCAGAAGCTTTGAGTTTGTCAGCTAAACTCTGCGTTTTCGCCGAAGATGCCGTTCCAGTCCTTCGTATTAATCGACCTTTGAGGTGCCCTTGGCGCCTCGACAAAATGTTGCGCGTGAACAAGCTGGATGAAACACAGTCTGTTCTGCATCGAATATTTATTTGCCGGGGCGCCCTTATGGCGCGTCGCTACCGTGAGATAGCCGTCCTCCATGTTTGGTTCCAACGACGACAAGAAGACCCCAGCTGCGGCTGGCGAGAAGAAAAGCCTGTTCGGATGGCTGCGTAAAAAACCGCAGGAACCCGTCGTCGAACAGCCGCCCGCGATTCCTGAACCCGCTCCCGCGCCGGCGCCGGTAATAGAAGAAGAGCCGGCACCGATCGTTCTGCCGATTGCCGAACCGGTGTTGCAACCGGTTGAGCCGGAACTCGAGCCGGAAGTGCCAGTAGCGGCGGAATTGCCGCTGACCCCGGCGGCCGAGCCGTGGCTGACCTTGCCGGTGGCGGAAGAGCCGGTGGCGTTGGTTGAAGAGGCTGCGCCGCACATTACGCCGGTGATTCCTGCGCCAGTCGCGTTTGAGCCGGAAGTAGCTCCCGCACCTGTGGTTGAGCCGATTGTCGAGCCTGCGCCGGTTATCGCTGAGCCAGTTGCGCCAGTTGCGCCAGTTGAAGTGGTCGCTGAAGCCCCCGTCGAAGCCCCGCGTACCGAAGAAACCAAAGCCGGTTTCTTCGCCCGCCTCAAGCAAGGCCTGTCGAAAACCAGCGCCAGCATCGGCGAGGGCATGGCCAGCCTGTTCCTCGGCCGCAAAACCATTGACGACGATCTGCTCGATGACCTCGAAACCCGTCTGCTCACCGCTGACGTGGGCGTCGAAGCCACCACGCAGATCATCCAGCGCCTGACCCAGAAGGTCGCTCGTAAAGAACTGGCCGACGCCGACGCGCTGTACAAATCCCTGCAGGCCGAACTGGCCGCGATGCTCAAACCGGTTGAACAGCCGCTGAAAATCGCCTCGCAGAACAAGCCATTCGTGATTTTGGTGGTCGGCGTCAACGGCGCCGGCAAAACCACCACTATCGGCAAACTGGCGAAGAAGCTGCAGCTGGAAGGCAAGAAAGTCATGCTTGCCGCCGGTGACACCTTCCGCGCCGCTGCCGTGGAGCAATTGCAGGTCTGGGGCGAGCGCAACAAGATTCCGGTGATTGCTCAGCACACCGGCGCCGACTCCGCCTCGGTGATCTTCGACGCCGTGCAAGCCGCCAAGGCCCGTGGCATCGACGTGTTGATCGCTGATACCGCCGGTCGTCTGCACACCAAAGACAACCTGATGGAAGAGCTGAAAAAGGTTCGTCGAGTGATCGGCAAGCTCGACGCCGATGCGCCGCACGAAGTGCTGCTGGTGCTCGACGCCGGTACTGGCCAGAACGCCATCAACCAGGCCAAACAATTCAACCAGACCGTCGAACTGACCGGTCTGGCGCTGACCAAGCTCGACGGTACTGCCAAGGGCGGCGTGATTTTCGCCCTGGCCAAGCAGTTTGGTCTGCCGATTCGCTACATCGGCGTCGGTGAAGGCATCGACGACTTGCGTACTTTTGAAGCAGAACCCTTTGTCCAGGCACTCTTTGCCGAGCGGGAGCGTTCATGATTCGTTTCGAACAGGTCGGTAAACGCTACCCGAACGGTCACGTCGGCTTGCATGAGCTGAGCTTTCGAGTCCGTCGTGGCGAGTTCTTGTTTGTCACCGGCCACTCCGGTGCCGGTAAGTCCACGTTATTGCGCCTGTTGCTGGCGATGGAACGTCCGACCAGCGGCAAATTGCTGCTGGCCGGGCAAGACCTGAGCACCATCAGCAACGCGCAGATTCCGTTTCTGCGCCGGCAGATCGGCGTGGTGTTCCAGAATCACCAGTTGCTGTTCGATCGCACGGTGTTCAACAACGTCGCCTTGCCGCTGCAGATTCTCGGGCTGTCCAAGGCCGAAATCGCCAAGCGTGTCGATTCGGCGCTGGAGCGTGTGGCGCTGTCGGATAAAACCGATCTGTACCCAGGCGATCTGTCGACCGGTCAGCAACAGCGCGTCGGCATCGCCCGCGCCATCGTCCACCGCCCGGCCTTGCTGCTGGCGGACGAACCGACCGGTAACCTCGACCCGCGTCTGGCCGCGGAAATCATGGGCGTGTTCGAAGACATCAACCGGCTGGGCACCAGCGTGCTGATCGCCAGTCACGACCTGGCACTGATCGCGCGCATGCGGCACCGCATGCTGACCCTGCAACGTGGCCGATTGATCGGCGACGGGGAGGCTGGGGTATGAGTGCGACACGCAGCCCCAAGGTTTCCGAGCGCGTGGCGCCGAAAGCCGCCGATCCGCAGCCGCAGAAAAAGAAAAAGCACGACGATGACGATGGCCCGGACTTCGCCACGCTGTTCCGCGCGTGGATCGAAAGCCATCGCGCCAGCCTGCTCGACAGCCTGCGTCGCCTCGGCAAGCAGCCGATCGGCAGCTTCTTCACCTGCATGGTGATGGCGGTCGCGCTGAGCCTGCCAATGGGCTTGTCGTTGCTGCTGAACAACGTCGAGCGTCTCGGTGGTTCGTGGCAGCGTGCGGCGCAGATCTCGTTGTATCTGCAACTCGACGCGAGCCCGGAGCAGGGCGAGTCGTTGCGCGAGCAGATCAAAGGCATGCCCGGCGTTGCTGATGCTGAATATGTCGGCCGTGATCAGGCGCTGGAAGAATTCCAGCAACAGTCCGGACTGGGCGAAGCCCTGCGCGAGCTGCCTGAGAACCCATTGCCGGGCGTGGTGCTAGTGACGCCGAACGAAGTAGACAAGCCGACCCTGGAAGCATTAAGACAAAAACTTTCCGAGCTGCCCAAGGTACAACAGGCGCAACTTGATCTAGTCTGGGTCGAGCGTCTGGCCGCTATCCTCAAGCTCGGCGATCGATTTGTCTTCGGTCTGACGGTGCTGTTGGTTTCTGCATTACTTTTGGTGATAGGCAATACCATTCGTCTTCATATTGAAAACCGCCGCACCGAGATAGAAGTGATTAAACTCGTCGGCGGCACTGACAGTTATGTGCGACGTCCCTTCCTCTATATGGGCGCGTTGTATGGCTTCGGTGCGGGGCTGTTGTCCTGGGGTGTATTGGCGTTCGGCCTGAACTGGCTGAACGATGCGGTGGTTGGGCTGGCCGGCTTGTACGGCAGTGATTTCGCACTGGCCGGCGTGCCAGTTGCCGACGGTCTGTCGCTCTTGCTTGGCGCGGTGCTGTTGGGTTATATCGGTGCATGGATTGCAGTCGCACGTCATCTCAGGGAGCTGGCGCCGAAGTAGAATCTTTTTTTGCGCGTGATTGACCTCGCGGTTTTTATGGGAACTCTCGTTTGAATTCCCGGTCAATTTTTCGCAGTGCTGAGAAGCACGAGTATGTAAGTCGGAGGTTTTTTCGTATGACCAATTCTTTGCAACCTGCGTATGCGTTGGTTCCGGGTGCGAACCTGGAAGCTTACGTGCACACCGTCAACAGCATTCCATTGCTGACGCCGGAGCAGGAGCGTGAACTGGCCGAGAGTCTCTACTATGAGCAGGATTTGGGGGCGGCTCGGCAGATGGTGCTCGCCCACCTGCGTTTTGTCGTACACATTGCCCGTAGCTATTCCGGCTACGGTCTGGCTCAGGCTGACCTGATCCAGGAAGGTAACGTCGGCCTGATGAAGGCGGTCAAGCGCTTCAACCCGGAAATGGGTGTGCGTCTGGTGTCGTTCGCCGTGCACTGGATCAAGGCGGAAATTCACGAGTTCATCCTGCGCAACTGGCGCATTGTGAAAGTCGCGACCACCAAGGCCCAGCGCAAGCTGTTCTTCAACCTGCGCAGCCAGAAGAAACGTCTGGCGTGGCTGAACAACGAGGAAGTCCACCGTGTGGCGGAAAGCCTCGGCGTGGAACCGCGTGAAGTGCGCGAGATGGAAAGTCGCCTGACCGGCCATGACATGGCCTTCGACCCGGCTGCTGAAGCCGATGACGACAGCGCTTTCCAGTCGCCGGCCAACTATCTGGAAGACCACCGGTACGACCCGGCGCGTCAGCTGGAAGATGCCGACTGGAGCGACAACTCCAACAACAACCTGCACGAAGCACTCGAAGTGCTGGACGAACGCAGCCGTGACATCCTCTATCAGCGCTGGCTGGCAGAAGAGAAAGCCACGCTGCACGACCTGGCGCAGAAGTACAACGTGTCGGCTGAGCGTATCCGTCAGCTCGAGAAGAGCGCGATGAACAAGCTCAAGTTGTCGATCGCTGCGTAACCGGCGAACAGGCAATAAAAAACGCCCCGATCAGCAATGATCGGGGCGTTTTTGTATGTCGCGTTTAAAGCTGAATCAGATCAGCGCTGAACGACGCGCAATTGCTTGCTGGCCGGTTCATTAGGCAATACGCGCTTGGCGACGACGTAATGCTTTTCCCAATACGGCTTGTTCAGCGTATCGATGCTCACCGACTTGCCACGACGCGGCGCATGGATAAAGCGATCATTGCCCAGGTAGATGGCAACGTGGTTGACTCGACGGCTCTTGATGTTGAAAAAGATCAGGTCGCCGGGCTTGAGATCATTGCGCTCGACCTTCACCCCATGACCGCTGGCCATGGCGTTGGAAGTGCGTGGCAGGTCGAATGTGGCGTCGTTAAACGCGTATTTCACCAGACCGCTGCAATCGAAGCCTTTACTTGGGCTGCTGCCGCCCCAACGATAAGGTGTACCGAGGACGTTTACAGCGCGGCTGAGCACGTTGCTGCTCTCCTTGCTCGCCATCGGTGGCACCAGCTTGCTGTGGTTCTTGCTGCTCAGCGTGGTGGTTTTGCTTTTACTGCTTTTGCTCGAAGGAGCCGAAGCATGGGATTTAGGGGTAAAGCCGTTAACGTTAGGAAGACGTTGCTCACGATTGGTGGCGTGGGCGGCCAGTGGCATTAATAGGCAGATGGTTAGCCATGTCTTGAAAAATGGTCGCATTAGGCGTGGCTCTTAAGTGGTAGCGCGCAACTTTATAACAGCTTTTTTGTCCCTTCCGAGGCCGTTGGTCGATTCAACCCGGTGGTCAATTTCGCTCAACAAGCGGCAATTTGACTCAATTGTCGGACAGAACCCAAGCCCCACAAGGCTTTGCGCAATGTGTAACAGTGAAGAGCCACTTGTCGGCTCGACACAAAAAAGTCACAAAGATGCAGAAAATATTTATCTATCGAGGCAAATGAGGTCATTCATGAACCGCTATCAGCAGGTTGCTCAACCGCAGGACACGCACAGCAAGGTGATCGGTTATCTGCTGTGGATTCTTGGCTTCACCGGCGCTCACCGCTTCTATTACGGCAAACCGGTGACCGGGACGATCTGGTTTTTCACCTTCGGTTTGCTCGGCATCGGCTGGCTGATCGACCTGTTCCTGATCCCGGCGATGGATCGTGAGGCCGATCTGCGTTTTACCGCAGGGCCGATCGAATACAACGTCGCGTGGATTCTGCTGACGTTCCTTGGGGTATTCGGCGTGCACCGGATGTATCAGGGGAAATGGATCAGCGGGCTGGTGTATCTGCTCACGGGCGGGTTGTTCTTTATAGGCGTGCTGTATGACTTCTGGACGCTGAATGATCAGGTCTCGGTGCGTAACGCGCAGAATCGCGGCGCTTTCCAATAACCTGTGGCGAGGGGATTTATCCCCGTTGGGCTGCGAAGCGGCCCTGAATCTGAGAACGCGGTGGAGATGATCCACCGCGTGCCATGGCTTCGCGACTGCTTCGCAGCCGAACGGGGATAAATCCCCTCGCCACAATATCCCTCAGCATCAAGCCTGGTGGCTAATCCGCCCATCCACCAGCGTATAACGAACCACACCCGGCAGGCTGTGCCCCAGGAACGGGCAGTTCTCGCCCTTCGACAGCCAGTTCTCACCGGCCACCGTCGAAGCCTGCGGGTCGAACAGCACGATATCCGCCGCCCCACCCACCGCCAGCTTGCCCGCCGGCAAACGCAACGCCTCAGCCGGGCCTGCGCTCAGACGCGCGAGCAAGGTCGGCAGATCGAGCAAACCATCCTCCACCAGCGTCATCGCCAATGGCAGCAACAACTCAACGCTGCTGATGCCCGGCTCGGTCGCGCCGAACGGTGCCAGTTTGGCGTCACGTTCGTGTGGCTGGTGATGGCTGGAAATCGCCGAGATCACCCCGGACTTCACTGCCTCTCGCAGACCGTCGCGGTCAGCGCGGGTACGCAGCGGCGGTTGCACGTGATAGAGGCTGCTGAAGTCGATCAGCGCTTCGTCGGTCAGAATCAGCTGATACAGCGCGACATCCGCCGTCACCTTCAAACCACGGGCCTGGGCCTGAGCGATCAGGGCGACGCCGCGCGCGCTGGTCAACTGGCTGAAGTGCGCGCGCACGCCGGATTGCTCGACCAGCAGCAGATCTCGAGCCAATGCCACCGTTTCAGCGGTTTCCGGAATCCCCGGCAGACCGAGGAAGCTGGCCACTGCGCCCTCGTGAGCCAAACCACCTTCGGCCAGATCATGATCCTGCGAGTTGAAAATCACCGTCAGATCAAACGTCGCCGCATATTCCAGCGCCCGGCACAGCGTGCGCGTATTGCGGAAGCTCTCCAGACCGTTGCCGAACGCCACGCAACCAGCGTCGCGCAGCGCCACCAGTTCAGCCAGTTGCTCGCCGTCCAGACCTTTGCTCAACGCGCCAATCGGGAACACCTTGGTGTTGCCGGCTTCGCGGGCGCGGTCGAGGATCAGCTCGGCCACGGCGGAGGTGTCGAGCACCGGTTTGGTTTTCGGCGGGCAGCACAGGCTGGTCACGCCACCGGCGGCTGCCGCACGGGTTTCGCTGATGATCGAGCCTTTGCGGCTGTAACCCGGCTCGCGCAGGGCCACGTTCAGGTCGACGAGGCCCGGGGCTGCGACGAGGCCTTGGGCGTCGATGGTTTCTACCGCCGTGAAACCCGCTGGAGCGGCGCCGAGGGCGACGATCTTGCAGGCTTCAACGTGAATGTCGGTGATTTGATCCAGGCCGCTGCTTGGATCGATGACGCGTGCGCCGAGAATGCTGAGCTTCACTGGGCGTTCTCCTGCTCGAATTGACGCTGCGCGGTTTGTCCGCTCATGGCCATGGACAGCACAGCCATACGAATTGCGATGCCGTAGGTGACCTGATTGAGGATCACCGAGTGCGGGCCGTCGGCCACTGCTGACTCGATTTCCACGCCACGGTTGATCGGCCCCGGGTGCATGACGATGCAATCGGGTTTGGCCCCGGCCAGACGCGCGGTGGTCAGGCCGAACAGGCGGTAGAACTCGCCTTCGCTCGGCAGCAGGCCGCCGGTCATGCGCTCACGCTGCAGGCGCAACATGATCACCACGTCGACGTCTTTCAGACCTTCGGTCATGTCGGTGTAGACCTTCACGCCGTATTGCTCGATGCCGATCGGTAGCAGGGTTTTCGGCGCGATCACGCGGATGTCCGGGCAACCGAGGGTTTTCAGCGCGAGCATGTTCGAGCGCGCCACCCGCGAGTGCAGGATGTCGCCGACGATGGCCACCGAGAGGTTTTCAAAGCCGCCCTTGTGCCGACGAATGGTGAGCATGTCGAGCATGCCCTGCGTCGGGTGCGCGTGACGGCCGTCGCCGCCGTTGATGATCGCCACTTGCGGGCATACGTGTTCGGCGATGAAGTGCGCGGCACCGGAATCACCGTGGCGCACGACGAACATGTCGGCGGCCATGGCTTCGAGGTTGCGCAGGGTGTCGAGTAGCGTTTCACCCTTGCTTGCCGAGGAAGTCGATACGTTCAGGGTGATCACGTCCGCCGACAGCCGCTGGGCCGCCAGTTCGAAGGTGGTGCGGGTGCGCGTGGAGTTTTCGAAGAACACGTTGCACACGGTCTTGCCGCGCAGCAACGGGACTTTCTTCACCGCCCGGGCACCGACTTCGAGGAACGAGTCGGCAGTGTCGAGGATTTCCGTCAGCAACTCGCGGCGCAGGCCGTCGAGCGAGAGGAAGTGGCGCAGCTGGCCCTGATCATTGAGCTGCAGCGGGCGCTTGGTATCTAGAGGCGTCATCGCGAAGGGGACTCTCAATAGGGCGGATTAAAGGGACAGGTCTTGCAGTTCGAGCGTCAACGGCTCGGGGCCGGACAGCTTCACCCGTTCGTGAGCGGCCAGCGCCAAGGTCGCGCCGACCACGTTCGGGCGGATCGGCAGCTCACCAGCGTCCAGATCCAGCAGGCAGACCAGGGTCACGCTGGCCGGGCGGCCGTAGTCGAACAATTCATTGAGGGCGGCACGGATGGTGCGGCCGCTCATCAGTACGTCGTCGATCAGCACCAGATGCTGGCCTTCGATCTCGAAGGGCAGGGCAGACGGGCGCACTTGCGGGTGCAGACCGTTCTGGCTGAAGTCGTCGCGGTAGAAGGACACGTCCAGCGTGCCCAGTGGCGCGTCGCTGCCCAATTCCTTGAGCAAGGCCTGCGCGACCCAGATGCCGCCAGTGCGGATACCGATGTAGCGCGGTTCAGTGATGTCACGCTGGGCAAGGTGCGCCTTGAGGCGGGTCGCCATCTGACTGATCAGATCGGCGGGATTTGGCAGGCTCATGGTTGCTCCTTGTTGGGGGCGAGTCGGATCCTTGGACACGACTCGGTTTTTCACTCAAAAGAAAAGCGCCGAAGCGCTTGTCAGGATTCAAACAATGCAGTGTTTTCATCGAGCCAGCCCTGCAACAGCAGCGCGGCAGCGATGGCGTCCACCGGGTTGTCGCGGTAACTGCCTTTTTGGCCGCCACGGGCCAGTCGCTCGCCTTTGGCCTCGAACGTGGTCAGGCGCTCGTCGTGGGTATAGAAGGGCAGGTTGTAGCGGCCGTTGAGGCGGCGGGCGAATTTCTCCGCGCGCAGGCACATTTCGCTCGGCGTGCCGTCCATGTTCAGCGGCAGGCCGACGACCACGGCGTCGGGTTTCCATTCTTTTATAAGCGCTTCGACCTGGTTCCAGTCGGGAACGCCGTTCTGTGCCTTCAAGGTGCACAGCTCGCGGGCCTGGCCGGTAATGACCTGGCCGACCGCGACGCCGATCTGTTTGGTGCCGTAGTCGAAGCCGAGAATCAGACGCAGCGCCATCAGGCGTGACCTGCCTGGCTGGTCAGCAGGCTGAGGTTGATCCCCAGGTGCTTGGCCGCCGCTTCGAGACGCAGTTCGCTGCTGGTGTTGAAGAGGATGTCGGCGTCGTACGGGCAGGTCAGCCAGGCGTTGTCGGCCATTTCCGCTTCCAGTTGCCCGGCTTCCCAACCGGCGTAGCCGAGGGCAATCAGGCTTTTCGCCGGGCCGACGCCGTCCGCGATGGCGAACAACACGTCTTGCGAGGTCGACAGCGACAGGTCGCCGTCCAGCTGTGCGGTGGCCTGGAAGGTTTTGCCCGCCGGATGCAGGACAAAACCGCGATCAGTCTGTACCGGCCCGCCGATGAAGATCGGCACGTGCTGGCAGAGTGCTGGCGGGTCGATGTCCGGGCGCAGTTGCTCGAGAATGTCGGCCAGATTCAGCTCTTGCGGTCGATTGACCACAATCCCCATCGCGCCATTGGCCGTGTGCTCGACGATGTAGGTCAAGGTATGGGCAAAGTTCGGGTCGGCCATGTGAGGCATGGCGATCAGGAAGTGATGCTTGAGGTAGCTGGGGCTGACGTTTTTCATGTGCGCTAGTGTGGCGTTCGGGGGGCAAACTGACAAGCTGGAGATGCTGACAAGAACACAGTTCCCTTATTGGAACATGGCTTTGTGGCGAGGGGATTTATCCCCGTTGGGGTGCGAAGCGGCCCTGATGCCGTTGACAGGGTCTGCCTGACACTCCGTGGATGATGGTTTTGCGACTGCTGCGCAGCCGAGCGGGGATAAATCCCCTCGCCACAATGAATCTCAATGCCTCAGGATATTTAATTGCTGGACAAGCGGTCACCGCGAGCGAATTTCCAGGTGCGGATTATTTCCAGGCGGTCGATGTCCGACAGATCGCCGGTAAACGGTGCAAACGGCGCCGCCAGGCGGACGATGCGCTGCGCCGCTTGATCCAGTAGCGGCTGGCCAGACGATTCCAGCACCAGCACTTCATACAGCGAACCATCACGATTGATCGAGACCATCAGGCGCAAATTGCCGTAGATCTGCTTGCGCCGCGCTTCGTCGGGATAATTCAGGTTGCCGATGCGCTCGACCTTCTTGCGCCATTCGTCTTTATACCAGGCGCCCTTGTCGCGCATGGTCGACGCAGCGCTCAAGCGATGAATGCGCGGGCGTTTGGCGTACAGCTGTTGTTCTTTGGCCAGTTCGGCTTCAAGGCTGGCGATGTCGCTGGACAGCTGGGAACTGTCGAACGTCGGCGCGTCGACCGACGGTTTCACTTCAGTCTTGGTCTCTTCTTTCTTGGTCGGCGCTTTTTTCGGCTTCGGCGCCACCGTGGTCACCGCTGCTTTGGGCGCGGCTTCCTGCACTTCCGGCTTGGCGGCCGGTGGCGGCGTGACTTTTTTGACCTGATTGTCCTGGAACGGCGCGACCTCAGTGGTCTTCGGAATCGCCTTTTTGTCCAGCGTGCCGCTGCCTTCCTGATTTTCCTGAGCGAGAAAATCCGCCTTTTCCGGCTTCTTTTCGCTCTTGAAAGTGGCGAGGGTAATTTCCAGGGTTTTGCTGATTTGCTTGGGCTCGACCATCGTGAAGCCGACGCCCAGCAGCAACGCCAAATGAATCAGCGCCGCAAGGAATAGGGTAAAACCGAGGCGATCGGCCGGGCGCACGCCACGATGGGCGAGTTCAGCGGGCAGATCGGACGGGAGGGTCATTTCAAGAAAACCAACATCGCGTTTTTCAGAGGCCGGGCATGATAACGCAATGTTGGTCGCATCTTGGTTGTTCTATCTCAACGAGCTTTAAGCTTCTGATCGATGGCATCCATGAGCATGCCGCCGATATCAGTGCCAAACGCATTGTCGATTTCACGGATGCAGGTCGGGCTGGTGACGTTGATTTCGGTGAGGCTTTCGCCGATCACGTCGAGACCGACGAACAGCAAGCCTTTCTCACGCAGGGTCGGGCCGACTTGAGCGGCGATCCAGCGATCTTTCTCGGTCAGCGGACGCGCTTCGCCACGGCCACCGGCGGCGAGGTTGCCACGGGTTTCGCCCTGCGCCGGAATCCGCGCCAGGCAGTAATCCACCGGCTCGCCGTCGATCATCAGGATGCGTTTGTCGCCGTCCTTGATCGCTGGCAGGTAGGCCTGGCCCATGATCTGCTGGCCACCTAGGGCGGTCAGGGTTTCCAGAATCACCGACAGGTTCGGGTCGCCCGCGCGGTGACGGAAGATCGAAGTGCCGCCCATGCCGTCCAGCGGCTTTAGGATCACGTCGCCGTGTTTCGCGGCAAATTCGCGCAGCACATCGGCACGGCGGCTGACGATGGTTGGCGGCGTGCACTGCGGGAACAGCGTGGCAAACAGCTTTTCATTGCAGTCGCGCAGGCTCTGCGGCTTGTTCACCACCAGTACGCCGGCGGTTTCAGCCTGTTCGAGCAGGTAGGTGGAGTAAACGAACTCCATGTCGAACGGCGGATCCTTGCGCATCAGGATCACGTCCAGATCGCTCAGCAGGTTGTCCTGCTCGGCGTCCAGTTCGAACCATTTTTCCGGGTTGGCGAAGACTTTCAGCGGCTTCATGCGCGCCCGCGCCTGACCTTCGCCCTGATACAGGTCGCGCTGTTCCATATAGAACAGTTCCCAGCCACGCTTTTGCGCGGCCAGCAGCATGGCCAGCGAGCTATCCTTTTTATAGGAGATGCTGGCGATAGGGTCCATGACAATCCCGACGCGAACGCTCATTGGGTTTTCCTCGAAAATTGGCTACCGGATCGGTATTGAAAAAGTGCCGCCAGAGTGGCGCCGGGTGGGTTTTCGGTCAAGGGAAAACCCGTCGATAGATTGGATCTGGAGACTGTGCTAAAAAGGCTGGCATATCGTGCCGGCCCTTAAGCATCAAGGGTTTCCGGCCATTACTCATAGCAAAACGGACAATTTGATTCGCAAAGGCGACGGTAGAGCCCTCTTATGGAACAGCAGTCCAGCGCCTTGAAGGTCATGGTGATCGACGACTCGAAAACGATTCGTCGCACCGCCGAAACATTGTTGAAGAATGTCGGTTGCGAAGTGATCACGGCGATCGACGGTTTCGACGCCCTGGCCAAGATCGCCGATAACCACCCCGGGATCATTTTTGTCGACATCATGATGCCGCGTCTGGATGGTTATCAGACCTGCGCTTTAATCAAGAACAACAGCGCGTTCAAGGCGACACCGGTGATCATGTTGTCATCGCGCGACGGGCTGTTCGACAAGGCCAAGGGGCGGATTGTCGGTTCTGATCAATTTTTGACCAAGCCTTTCAGCAAGGAAGAACTGCTCAACGCGATTCAGGCCCATGTTCCGGGCTTTGCCGCCGTTTTGCCGCAGTAAGACACGTATAGAGACGCGCGGTCAGCGGGCCGGGCGTCGACAAGAAAAATGGGGAAAACCATGGCACGTATCCTGATCGTCGATGATTCGCCGACTGAAATGTACAAACTCACCGGCATGCTGGAAAAGCACGGCCATGAAGTGTTGAAGGCCGAAAACGGCGCGGACGGCGTGGCCCTGGCCCGTCAGGAAAAACCTGATGCGGTACTGATGGACATCGTCATGCCCGGCCTCAACGGTTTTCAGGCGACCCGCCAGTTGACCAAGGATGCCGACACCACACACATCCCGGTGATCATCATCACCACCAAGGATCAGGAAACCGACAAGGTCTGGGGCACCCGTCAGGGCGCCAAGGACTACCTGACCAAACCGGTCGACGAAGACACCCTGATCAAGACCCTGAACAACGTACTCAAAGGCTGATCGCGCAACCATGAGCGAATCGCTGACCGCGTTCGAACTGCTCTGGCAGATCGATCAGCGCTGCCGCTTGCTGGCGGCGGACTTGCCGTCGCAACCGGCGCGCCAGGATCGCTGGAGCGGCATCGGCTTTCGCCTCGGCGAACACTGGTATGTGGCGCCGATGGGCGAAGTCAGCGAAGTGCTGCACGAACCGCGCTTCACCCAGTTGCCCGGGGTCAAGCCGTGGGTCAAGGGTGTGGCTAATCTGCGCGGACGGTTGCTGCCGATCATGGATTTGTGTGGTTTCTTCGGGCATGAACTGTCGCCGCTGCGCAAACAGCGGCGGGTGTTGGTGGTGGAACATGGGGACGTGTTTGCCGGGCTGATGGTCGATGAGGTTATTGGCTTGCAGCACTTTGAACAGGACAGCTTCGAACCGATCTCGATCAGCAAGCGCCAGGGCTCCAAGGCCGAGTTCGTCAAAGGCTATTTTCGGCGCGAGCAGAACTGGCGGGTGTTCAGCCTGTTCGCCCTGGCGAAATCCCCTGTGTTCATGAGCGTCGCGATATAACAGATTCAACACCGTCCCTTGTAGGAGCCGAGCTTGCTCGCGAAGAGGGCGTGTCAGGCGCAATCAATGTTGGCTGACCCACCGCTTTCGCGAGCAAGCTCAGCTCCTACAGGGTAAGTGAACCGTTCCCAAGGCGAGGACCGATGATAAAAGCAAAAACAGGCAAGCCGGCGGAAGGATCGCGCAGTCGCTCGCAGATCATCGTGCTGTTCATCGCACTGATCGTGTTCATCATGCTGCTGTTCGCCAACTTCGCTTACCTCAACACCCAAGCGAACTACGACAAACAGTACATCGGCCACGCCGGTGAGCTGCGCGTGCTCTCGCAACGCATCGCCAAAAACGCCACCGAAGCCGCCGCCGGCAAGGCTGCCGCGTTCAAGTTGCTCAGCGATGCGCGCAACGATTTCGCCCTGCGCTGGGGTTACCTGAAGAAGGGCGACCCGGTCACCGGCCTGCCGCCAGCCCCTGCCACTGTGCGCCCGGAAATGCGCGCCGTGCAGCTGGACTGGGAACGTCTGCTGAAAAACACCGACGCGATTCTCTCCAGCGAACAGACCGTGCTGTCGCTGCATCAGGTCGCCGCGACCCTGGCCGAAACCGTGCCGCAGTTGCAGATCGAATACGAAAAAGTTGTCGAAATCCTCCTCCAGCGTGGTGCCCCGGCCGCACAAGTGGCGATGGCCCAGCGTCAGTCGTTGCTGGCTGAGCGCATTCTTGGCGCGGTCAACACCGTGCTCGCTGGTGACGAAAACTCGCAGCAAGCCGCCGATGCCTTTGGCCGCGACGCTACCCGTTTCGGCCAAGTGCTCAATGGCATGCTGCAAGGCAACCCGACGCTGAAAATCACTCAGGTCGAAGACCGCGACGCCCGCGCGCGTTTGAGCGAAATCTCCGAGCTGTTCCAGTTCGTCTCCGGCTCCGTCGATGAAATCCTCGAAACCTCGCCCGAGCTGTTCAAGGTTCGCGAATCGGCGAGCAACATCTTCAGCCTCTCGCAAACCCTGCTCGACGAAGCCTCGCACCTGGCCACCGGTTTTGAAAACCTCGCCGGCGGGCGCAACACCGACACCATCGGCGGCTACGTCCTCGGTTTGCTGGCACTGGCCTCGATCATCCTGATCGGCATGGTCATGGTGCGCGAAACCAACCGGCAACTGCGCGAAACCGCCGAGAAGAACGAGCGTAACCAGAACGCAATCATGCGCCTGCTCGACGAAATCGAAGACCTTGCCGACGGCGACCTCACCGTGACCGCCTCGGTGACCGAAGACTTCACCGGCACCATCGCCGACTCGATCAACTATTCCGTCGACCAACTGCGCGATCTGGTCGCCACCATCAACCTCACCGCCGGCCAGGTCGCCGCCGCCGTGCAGGAAACCCAAGCCACCGCCATGCACCTGGCGCAGGCTTCGGAACATCAGGCCCAGCAGATTTCCGAAGCCTCGACGGCGATCAGCGACATGGCCGAATCCATCGATCAGGTCTCGGCCAACGCCGCCGAGTCTTCGGCGGTAGCCGAGCGTTCCGTGGAGATCGCCAACAAAGGCAACGAGGTGGTGCACAACACCATCCACGGCATGGACAACATTCGCGAACAGATTCAGGACACCGCCAAGCGCATCAAGCGTCTCGGCGAGTCGTCGCAGGAAATCGGCGACATCGTCAGCCTGATCGACGACATCGCCGACCAGACCAACATCCTCGCCCTCAACGCCGCGATTCAGGCGTCGATGGCCGGTGATGCCGGGCGCGGTTTTGCCGTGGTTGCCGACGAAGTGCAA
This sequence comes from Pseudomonas sp. PS01303, assembly GCF_029959385.1. Taxonomy (NCBI): domain Bacteria; kingdom Pseudomonadati; phylum Pseudomonadota; class Gammaproteobacteria; order Pseudomonadales; family Pseudomonadaceae; genus Pseudomonas; species Pseudomonas sp. PS01303. The sequence goes on along the minus strand of NZ_JASCPK010000047.1, from coordinate 16,270 downwards.
CGGTTGGCCGAGCGCTCGTCCGCCGCCACTCGGCAGATCGAAACGTTGGTGCGGGCGATTCAGACCGACACCAATGAAGCCGTTATTTCCATGGAACAAACCACCACCGAAGTGGTGCGCGGCGCGCGACTGGCGCAGGATGCCGGTGTGGCCCTGGAAGAAATCGAAGGCGTGTCGAAAACCCTCGCGGCGCTGATTCAAAGCATCTCCAACGCGGCGCAGCAGCAGACGACGTCGGCCGGGCAGATTTCCCTGACGATGAATGTGATCCAGCAGATCACCTCGCAGACCTCGTCCGGCTCCACCGCCACCGCCGAGAGCATCGGCAACCTGACGAAAATGGCCAGCCAGCTGCGGCGCTCGGTGTCCGGATTCACCTTGCCGGCGGCGAAAGACAAAGCGTGAGTGGAGTGGTTATGGGTGATCGGCACGACTATGTGGCCCTCGAATGGGTCAAAGGCGAAATTGCCGAAACGCTGAAACAGGCGCATCAGGCGATTGAAGCCGTGCTCGATGATCCACAGGCGTTTCCCGGTCTGGACGAATGTCTGGATTACATCCATCAGGTGCACGGCAGCCTGCAGATGGTCGAGTTCTACGGCGCAGCCTTGCTCGCCGAAGAGATGGAACATCTGGTCGAAGCCCTGCAGCAAGAGCGCGTCAGCCATCGCGACGAAGCGCTGCATCTGCTGCTGCAAGCGCTCGGACAATTGCCGATCTACCTCGACCGCGTGCAAAGCGCCCGGCGTGATTTACCGCTGGTGGTGCTGCCGCTGATCAACGATCTGCGCAGCGCCCGTGGCGAAAGCCTGTTGTCGGAAACCAGCCTGTTCAGCCCGCAATTGCCCGAGCTGCCGCCGCTGAGCGCAGAGGCCTTGGCGCTGCTGGAACCGCCAGAGTTGCCCAACGTGCTGCGCAAACTCCGGCAGACACTGCAAATGGCCCTGGTCGGTTTGCTGCGTGAGCAGGACGATCAGACCCACCTCGGTTATCTGGCGAAAGTCTTCACCCGCCTCGAAGCGTTAAGCGGCGACACACCGCTGAGTCCGTTGTGGCAAGTCGCCTCGGCGCTGGTCGAAGGCATGCGCCAAGGCGTGATCGCCAACAGCCCGGCGCTGCGCAGCCTGTTCAAGGACGCCGACAAAGAGCTCAAGCGTCTGCTCGATCAAGGCATGGCCGGCCTCAACCAGCCGCCACCGCCGGAGCTGCTGAAAAGCCTGTTGTTCTATATTGCCAAAGCCGAACATCCCACCGGGCAGATGCTGACCATGAAAGATCGCTACTCCCTGGACGACGCGCTGCCCGACAGCGCGATGGTCGATGAAGAACGCGCGCGCCTCGCTGGCCCGGACCGCGATGCGATGCGTTCGGTGTTGGCGGCATTGTGCGAAGAACTGGTGCGGGTCAAGGAGCGCCTCGACCTGTTCGTGCGCAGCGACCGCCAGCACACCTCGGATCTGGAGAGTTTGCTGGCGCCGCTGAGGCAAATCGCCGACACCCTCGCCGTGCTCGGATTCGGTCAGCCGCGCAAAGTCATCATCGATCAATTGGCGGTGGTGCTGAGCCTTGCCCAAGGCCAGCGCGAACCGAACGACGCAATCCTGATGGACGTCGCCGGCGCCTTGCTCTACGTCGAGGCGACGCTGGCCGGGATGGTCGGCACCGTCGAGCCGGAAAGCCCGGAAGACGCGCGCCTGCCGACCACCGACCTGACGCAGATCCATCAGATCGTCATCAAGGAAGCGCGCATCTGCCTGCAACAGGCCAAGGACATGATCGTCGACTACATCGACGCCGATTGGGATCGCCAGCACCTGCAACCGTTGCCGGCGCTGCTGACTCAAGTGCGCGGTGCACTGGCGATGATTCCGCTGAACCGCGCGGCGAGTCTGGTCGAGGCGTGCAACGGTTTTATCCGCGACCATTTGCTGCTTGATCCGCACGAACCGGGTTGGGAACAACTGGATCATCTGGCCGATGTCATTAGCAGCCTTGAGTATTACCTTGAACGCTTGAGCGACGACCCGCAGGCACCGGGCGAACAACTGCTGGATGTCGCGCAGAAATCCCTCGCCAGTCTGGGGTTCTTTCCAAATGAGCCGCATGTTCCCGTGCTCGAGGACGTGCTCTCCCCCAGCGAAGCGTTGGTGATGCAGGACATGCAGGCGCTCGACGATCCGGACATCGTGCAGTCGCTGGCCGACGTGTTGGCCAGCCCGGTGTCAGCGCTCAACCCGCCGGCGCTGATCACTCCCGGCAGCCTGATGCCGCCGCCGGCCGATGAAGAACCGGTCGATGATGAGCTGCGCGAAGTGTTCCTCGAAGAGACCGATGAAGTCCTCGAAGTCCTCCACGAATACCTGCCGCGCTGGGCTGCCAATCCGCAGGATCGCGATGCGCTGACTGAGCTGCGCCGCGCCTTCCACACCTTGAAGGGCAGCGGGCGCATGGTGCGCGCGCTGATCCTCGGTGAACTGGCCTGGTCGGTGGAAAACCTGCTCAATCGCGTGCTCGAACAAAGCGTCGAACCCGGCTCGGTCGTCCAGCAACTGCTGACCGACACGGTGTTGTTACTGCCGGAACTGATCAGCGAATTCGCCATCAACCGCCAGCGTCAGCGCAGCGATGTCGATCAACTCGCCGCCCGCGCGCACGCCTTGGCCAAGGGTGACGAGCCGATGGCCGCTGAAGACGTCGACGATGTCGCAGCGCTCGACCCACTGTTGCTGGAGATCTTCCGCAACGAGGCGGAAACCCACCTCGCCAGCCTCAACCGTTTTCTAGATCAAGCGGCCGAGCATGTGCCGTTGCAAGCCAGCGACGAATTGCAGCGCGCCCTGCACACGCTCAAGGGCAGCGCGTCGATGGCCGGCGTGTTGCCGATTGCCGAACTGGCCGCGCCGCTCGATCAACTGGCCCGCGAATTCAAGGCGCACCAGTTGCCGCTGGATCTCGATGAAGTGGAATTGCTCCTTGAAGCCGAGGGCTTGTTTCGCGTCGGTTTGCGTCAGCTCAAACACGATCCGCTGGCGCCGATTGTCGGCGCGCAGTCGCTGATCAAGCGCACCGATGAACTGCTGGCCGAGCGGCTGGCGTCGATCCTCGATGCGCCGAACACCGGCCTGCGGATCAAGCGCGACCCGCAACTGATCAACAACTTTCTCGCCCAAGGCATGGACATCCTGCTCGACGCCGAAAGCCTGTTGCAGCGCTGGCAACAGCACCCCGGCGAGCGTCAGGAACTCAGCGCGCTGCTCGATGAATTGACCACGCTGGGCGAGGGCGCGCACCTCGCCGATCTGCTGCCGGTCGATGTGTTGTGCGAGGCTTTGCTCGATCTTTACGGCGCCGTCGAAGAAAGCAGTCTGGCGGTCAGCGAGCGGTTTTTTCACGAAGCGCAAAATGCCCACGAAGCGCTGATCAACATGCTCGACGAACTGGCTGCCGGCCAGGAAGTCACCCCGCAGCCTGAGCGAATCCGCGCCCTGCATGATCTGCTCGATGAAAGCCTCGACCCGTCGTCGATGGGCCTGATTCGCAGCGACGGCAGCCGCACCCTGAGCATCCGCGAACTGGGCAGCGCCACCGCCGAACTGCAACAAACGGCCAGCGCTTTTGAAGCGGACGACGAGATCGTCGAGATCTTCCTCGAAGAGGCCGTGGACATTCTCGACAGCGCCGGCCAGGCCTTGCAGCGCTGGCTGAGTGACCCGGACAACAGCGCGCCGTTGTCATCCTTGCAGCGCGATTTGCACACGCTCAAGGGCGGCGCGCGCATGGCTGAAGTCGAGGCCATCGGCGATCTGGCTCAGGAGCTGGAAAGCCTCTACGAAGGTTTGGTCGATCGTCGCTACAACTACAGCGAAACCCTGGGCCGCTTGCTGCTCAAGAGTCATGACCGCTTGGCGCTGTTGCTTGATCAGTTGCAAAACCATCAGCCACTGACGCCGGCGCACGATCTGATTGAAGCGATCCGCCAAGTGCGGCAGGGGCCAGGCATCGCCGAAACGCCGCCAGCCACCGCCGATCATGACAGCGCCAGTCACGATCCGGAGCTGCTGGAGATCTTCCTCGAAGAAGGTTTCGACATCATCGAAAACTCCGGCGCCGCGCTGCTGCGCTGGCAGGCCGAGCCGGGTAATCGACAGGAAATCGAAACCCTGCTGCGCGATCTGCACACCCTTAAGGGTGGCGCGCGGATGGTCGAGATCGGCCCGATCGGCGACCTCGCCCATGAGCTGGAATACCTTTACGAAAGCCTATCCGCCGGTTCGCTGCAAGCTTCGACCGAGCTCTTTGCGCTGGTGCAGCGCGGGCATGACCGACTGGCGCAGATGCTCGATGCGGTGCGTGCCGGGCAACCGTGCCCGCCGGCCGATCGGCTGATCAATGCGATCCAGAGTTTCAGTCACCCGGCGACCCTTGAAACGCCGCCGGTGCTGCTGCCGGTTGCGGCTAAAACCGAGGCCGCACCGCCGGCGGCCGACGTTGGCGCGGACATGGTCAAGGTCTCCGCCGAACTGCTCGATGAGCTGGTCAATCTGGCCGGGGAAACCTCGATCTTCCGGGGCCGTATAGAGCAGCAGGTCAACGACGCACAGATTGCCCTGAACGAGATGGAAACCACCATCGAACGGATGCGCGATCAGTTGCGCCGTCTCGACACCGAAACCCAGGGACGGATTCTCAGTCGCCAGCAAGCGGATGCCGAACGCCTTGGCTACGAGGAATTCGACCCGCTGGAAATGGATCGCCATTCGCAGTTGCAGCAACTGTCGCGAGCGTTGTTTGAATCCGCCTCTGACTTGCTCGATCTGAAAGAAACCCTCGACCGCCGCAACCACGACGCCGAGAACCTGTTGCAGCAACAGGGCCGCATCAACACCGAATTGCAGGAAGGCCTGATGCGCACGCGCATGGTGCCGTTCGAACGCATGTTGCCGCGCCTGAAACGCATCGTCCGTCAGGTCGCCGAAGAGCTGAACAAAGACGTCGCGTTTGTCGTCGGCAACGCTGAAGGCGAGATGGATCGCAATGTGCTCGAACGCATGGCGGCGCCGCTGGAACACATGCTGCGCAATGCCGTCGATCATGGTCTGGAGTCCGCCGAAGTACGGCTGGCAGCGGGTAAACCGGCGCAAGGGCAGATCAGCCTCGACCTGTCTCGTGAGGGCGGCGACATCGTTTTCGACATCCGTGATGACGGCGCCGGTGTGCCGCTGGAAGCTGTGCGCAACAAGGCGATCAAGCGTGGTTTGCTCGCGCCGAATGCCGAGATCAGCGACCGCGACGTGTTGCAGTTCATCCTTCAGCCGGGCTTTTCCACAGCGGAAAAAATCACCCAGATTTCCGGGCGTGGCGTCGGCATGGACGTGGTACACGAAGAGGTGCGGCAACTCGGCGGCACCATGAGCATCGATTCGGTGCCGGGGCAGGGCGTGCATTTTCGCATTCGTCTGCCGTTCACCGTGTCGGTTAACCGCGCGTTGATGGTGCAGTGCGGTGAGGATCAATACGCGATTCCGCTGAACACCATCGAAGGCATTGTTCGCGTGTTGCCGAATGATCTCGAAGGGCACTTCCGTCAGGATCCGCCGCGCTATCAATACGGCGGCCAGACCTATGAACTGTGCTACCTCGGCGAGCTGCTGAAAACTGCGCCACGGCCAAAACTGCTCGGGCAGAACCTGCCATTGCCGGTGCTGCTGGTGCACTACAACGACCGGCACATTGCCGTGCAAGTGGACGTGATGGCGGGCACTCGCGAGATCGTGGTGAAGAGCCTCGGCGCACAATTCGCCGCGCTGCAGGGCGTATCCGGGGCGACGATTCTTGGCGATGGCCGGGTGGTGCTGATTCTCGATCTGCTCGCACCGATTCGGGCGATGCAGGCGCGCATTGCGCAAACGCCGACGCTGCCGGAGATCGACAGCGAACCACAGAAACCGCTGCTGGTGATGGTGGTCGACGACTCGGTCACCGTGCGCAAGGTCACCAGCCGCTTGCTCGAACGCCACGGCATGAACGTGCTGACCGCCAAGGACGGTGTCGATGCGATGCTGCTGCTCGAAGAACACATGCCCGACCTGATGCTGCTCGACATCGAAATGCCGCGCATGGACGGCTTCGAAGTCGCCACCCAGGTGCGCAACGACGAGCGCCTGCAACATCTGCCGATCATCATGATCACCTCGCGCACCGGGCAGAAACACCGGGATCGTGCGATGGCGATTGGCGTCAACGACTACCTCGGCAAGCCGTACCAGGAATCGGTGCTGCTCGAAAGCATTGCCCAATGGAGCAAGAAACATGCATGAGCGCCGGCACAATCAGCGCAGCAGCCAACTGACCGGGCTGCTGTTGCCGTTGGCGGATCGCAATTTGATCCTGCCCAACGTCGCCGTGGCTGAGCTGATCGACTATCAGGCCAGTGCCTTCGATCTGGATACGCCGCCGTGGTATCTGGGGCGGGTGACGTGGCGTGAGCGGCGGATTCCGTTGCTGAGTTTTGAGTCGGCGTGTGGGCAGAAAATTGTGATTGGCGAGCGCGCGCGGATCGTGATTTTGAATGCGCTGGGCGGGTTGCCGGAGTTGAAGTTCATTGCGTTGCTGGTGCAGGGGATTCCGCGGTCGTACAAACTTGATAGCCAGTTGAGTTATGTCGACGTGCCGTTGTGTGCGCTGGAGCAGGCGGCGGTGCAGGTCGGGGAGCAGGTGGCTAAGGTCCCGGATTTGTTGGGGCTGGAGCGACTGTTGGTTGAGGCAGATCTGGTTTAACGGCCTGACCCTCACCCCAGCCCTCTCCCGGAGGGAGAGGGGGCCGACCGAGGTGTCTGGCGTCATACATCGACCTGAAAAACCAAATCGATTATGGATTCAACACAACAGAATCAGGTCGGCGCACCTCTGAAATATCCCCCAATCAGTCCCCTCTCCCTCCGGGAGAGGGCTAGGGTGAGGGGCTTTTGACCATTACTCTGAGCGTAACGATTCACCACCGTGCTTGATTGATGCCCCCACCCCACACGCCTACCTTAGCTCCACGACAGCGAACCCCGTGGAGTGAGCATGACAACAACAATTTCCCCCGACTCGCGCTGGACGCGGCGGCGCGATGAGAAGCAGCGCCGCCTCGACAAGGTGCGCGGGCTGGCCGACGGTGTGGTGTTGCCCACCGACAAGATCGTCGCCGCGCTCGAAGCGCTGATTCATCCCGGCGACCGTGTGGTACTCGAGGGCAACAACCAGAAGCAAGCGGATTTCCTCTCCCGTTCGCTGGCCAAGGCCGACCCGGAAAAGCTCCACGACCTGCACATGATCATGCCCAGCGTCGGTCGCTCTGAGCATCTGGATCTGTTCGAACGCAGCATCGCCCGCAAGCTTGATTTCTCCTTCGCCGGCACCCAGAGCCTGCGCATCAGCCAGTTGCTCGAAGACGGCCTGCTGGAAGTCGGCGCGATCCACACTTACATCGAACTCTACGCCCGCCTGGTGGTGGATCTGATCCCCAACGTCGTGCTCTCGGCCGGGTTCATGGCCGACCGCGCAGGCAACATCTACACCGGCCCGAGCACCGAAGACACCCCGGCACTGATCGAACCGGCCGCGTTCAGCGACGGCATCGTCATCGTCCAGGTCAACCAATTGGTCGACGACGTCAGCGAGCTACCGCGCGTGGACATTCCCGCGTCGTGGGTCGATTTTGTCGTGGTGGCCGACAAGCCTTTCTACATCGAGCCGTTGTTCACCCGCGACCCACGCCACATCAAGCCTGTGCATGTGTTGATGGCGATGATGGCGATTCGTGGCATCTACGAAAAACACAACGTGCAGTCGCTCAACCACGGCATCGGTTTCAACACCGCCGCCATCGAATTGATCCTGCCGACCTACGGCGAATCCCTCGGCCTCAAAGGCAAGATCTGCCGTAACTGGACGCTCAACCCGCACCCGACGTTGATCCCGGCGATTGAAAGCGGTTGGGTCGAAAGCGTGCATTGCTTCGGCACCGAACTGGGCATGGAAAACTACATCGCCGCGCGCCCCGACGTGTTCTTCACCGGTCGCGACGGCTCGCTGCGTTCCAACCGGATGTTCTGCCAACTCGCCGGGCAATACGCGGTGGATCTGTTTATCGGCGCGACGCTGCAGGTCGATGGCGATGGCCATTCCTCGACCGTCACCCGTGGCCGCCTCGCCGGTTTCGGTGGCGCGCCGAACATGGGCCACGACCCGCGCGGTCGCCGTCACGGCACCCCGGCGTGGCTGGACATGCGCCACGACGACTCGCAGCAACCGATGCTCGAACGCGGCAAGAAACTCGTGGTGCAAATGGTCGAGACGTTCCAGGAGGGCGGCAAACCGACCTTCGTCGAAACCCTCGACGCGGTAGAAGTGGCGAAGAAAAGCGGCATGCCGCTGGCGCCGATCATGATCTACGGCGACGACGTCACCCACCTGCTCACCGAAGATGGCATCGCCTACCTGTACAAGGCGCGTTCGCTGGAAGAGCGCCAGGCAATGATCGCCGCCGTTGCAGGCGTCACCGCCATCGGCCTGCGCCACAACCCGAAAGACACCGAACGCATGCGCCGTGAAGGCCTGATCGCCTTGCCCGAAGACCTCGGCATCCGCCGCACCGACGCCACCCGCGAATTGCTCGCGGCGAAAAGCGTGGCCGATCTGGTCGAGTGGTCTGGTGGCCTGTACAACCCGCCCGCGAAATTCAGGAGCTGGTAATGCACGCATTTAACCTGCAAGCGAAACCGCTGTCCCTGGCTGATCGATTGGCCGATCTGGCGGTGGACGCGTTGATCGACGAAGCCGATCTGTCGCCGAAACCGGCACTGGTCGACCGTCGCGGCAACGGCGCGCACACCGATCTGCACTTGGGCCTGATGCACGCTTCGGCGCTGTCGTTGTGGCCGGCGTTCAAGGAGATGGCTGAAGCGGCGGTTGCAATCGGTGAAGTCGATTCAACGTTGCGCGAAGCGATTGGCCGTATCGGGCGCGAAGGCGAACAAGCGATGCTCACCACCACCAACGGCGTGAACACGCATCGTGGGGCGATCTGGGCCTTGGGATTATTGGTGACCGCCGCTGCGCTGGAACCACAATCCTCTAGTGCCAACGCAGTCTCTCTACGCGCTGCACGTTTGGCCTTGCTGGATGACCGTCACGCGCCGAAACCCTTGAGCCACGGTGCCCAAGTCGCCCTGCGTTACGGCGCACGCGGTGCTCGTGAAGAAGCGCAACTCGGCTTCCCCTCGGTGCTGCAACGCGGCCTGCCACAACTCAAGCGCAGCCGCGCCAACGCCAGCGGCGAACAGAACGCCCGGCTCGACGCTTTGCTCGCGATCATGACCAATCTGGCCGACACCTGCGTGCTCTACCGCGCCGGCGAAGAGGGTTTGCAGGCTATGCAACTCGGCGCGCAAGCGGTGCTCGACGCCGGTGGCAGCGCCAGCCTCAGCGGTCGCCGTCGCCTGCACGAACTCGATCAACAACTCATCGCATTGAATGCCTCGCCCGGTGGCGCCGCCGACTTGCTCGCCGCCACGCTGCTGCTCGACCGTATCGAGCATAACGGCATCCTTCAGGGAGCGTTTTGATGGAAACCCTATCGTTTGAATTCCCCGCCGGGCAGCCGCCACGCGGTCGCGCGCTGGTCGGTTGTGTCGGTTCGGGTGATCTGGAAGTGCTGATCGAACCGGGCCTGGCCGGCAAGCTGACGATCAATGTGCAGACCTCGGTCAACGGCGCGCAACTGCGCTGGCAGCACCTGTTTGCGCGGATGTTCGACGGCACCACGCCGCCGGCAATGGCTATTGATATCCACGATTTCGGCGCGACGCCGGGCGTGGTTCGCTTGCGTCTGGAACAAGGTTTCGAGGAGATCGGCCATGACTGACAGCGCAGCGTTGCTCAACAAACACAGCTTCGTCGAGCTCGGCGCGCGGCAACGGGCGAAAGCCTTGCTCGATGCCGGCAGCTTTCGTGAGTTGCTTGATCCGTTTCAACGGGTGATGTCGCCGTGGCTTGAACGTCAGGGCGTGGTGCCGCAGGCCGATGACGGTGTGATCATCGCCAAGGGCAGCCTCGATGGGTTGCCGGTGGTGATTGCCGCGATTGAAGGCGCGTTTCAGGGTGGCAGCCTTGGCGAAGTCGGCGGGGCGAAGATTGCCGGTGCGCTGGAACTGGCGGCTGACGACAACCGCAAAGGCATTCCGACCCGCGCGGTGTTGCTGCTGGAAACCGGTGGCGTGCGTTTGCAGGAAGCCAATCTCGGGCTGGCGGCGATTGCTGATATTCATGCGGCAATTGTCGATTTGCAGCAGTACCAACCGGTGGTCGGTGTGGTCGCCGGCAGCGTTGGGTGTTTCGGCGGCATGTCGATTGCCGCTGCGCTGTGCAGCTATCTGCTGGTGACTCAGGAAGCGCGCCTCGGTTTGAATGGCCCGCAGGTTATTGAGCAGGAAGCCGGGATCGAGGAATACGACTCGCGCGACCGGCCGTTCATCTGGAGCCTGACTGGCGGCGAGCAGCGTTTCGCCAGTGGTCTGGTCGATCGTTATGTCGCCGATGACGTGGCGAAGATTCGTCAGCAGGTGGGTGAATTACTGCAGCAGGGTTTGCCAGCGAAACCACGCAGCCAGCGCGCCGAGTGGTTCCTGCAACGCCTGAGCAGTCTGAACACTGACCCGCAAATCGAACCGTCGGTGGTTCGCGATCTGTATCAAGGAGAGCGCTCATGAGCGGCTATTCATTGCGCGGTTTGAACTGGTTCAACGCCTTGAGCGCGGGCGCTGTGGCGGTTGAAGGACTGCCGCCATCGTTGAGGGTTGCTGACGGTGAATTGGGGCGTTTTATCGCTGTGGTCGCTGACCCGGACAATCGTTTTCCGCGTGCTCGTAATGGCGAAGTCGGCTTGCTCGAAGGCTGGGGTCTGGCCAAGGCTGTGGATGACGCGATCACGGCTGACCGCGACAAAGCGCAGAAACGCCCGATCATCGCCATCGTCGATGTGCCGAGCCAGGCTTATGGTCGGCGCGAAGAAGCGCTCGGCATTCATCAGGCGCTGGCCGGGGCGGCGGACAGTTATGCCCGTGCGCGTCTGGCCGGGCATCCGGTGATTGCGTTGTTGGTGGGGAAAGCGATGTCCGGGGCGTTTCTCGCTCACGGTTATCAGGCCAATCGTTTGATTGCGCTGCGTGATCCGGGCGTGATGGTGCATGCGATGGGCAAGGCTTCGGCGGCGCGGGTGACGTTGCGCAGTGTTGAAGAGCTGGAAGCGCTGGCCGCCAGTGTGCCGCCGATGGCTTATGACATCGACAGTTACGCGAGCCTCGGATTGCTCTGGGAAACCCTGTCAGTGCAGCAGATTGAACAGCCAACCGCAGAGGATCTATCAAGGGTCAACGAGTGCCTCAAGCAAGCCATCGGTGATATCACCGGTGCTGACTTGAGCAATCGTCTCGGCGCAAAAAATCGTGCTGCCTCCAGCCGTGTGCGCGAACTGTTGAGGGCGCAGTGGTGAGCAGCCCTCTGGTCCACGATCTGCTCTGGGGCATGACCCCGGCGCAGCTGCCGGCGGATGCGCCGTTGTGGGCCGTCGAGTCGCTGGCCGCCGGGCAACCGGTGGTCGTGCGGCGGGCGCTGAGCGATGAGGGTTTTATCGCGGTCGGCGTGCGCGGTGTGTTGCGCGAGCAGCGCTTGGCGGCGTTTATGGCGGTTGATTCGATTGCCTGTCGGGTCAGCCCGGAAGCGCTGTGTCAGATCGACAGCGAGCGCGATCTGCCAGTCATGCAGGCGCTCAAACAACTGCGGCCGATGCTCGATGATTGCGGTTGGGTCTGGGGTGTCAGCGGCAGTGTCGGGTTTGAATTGGCCAGTGGTTTTACCGCGATGCACGCGGCCAGCGATCTCGATTTGATTTTGCGTACACCGCAGATGATCACGCGTAATCAGGCACGCAAGTTCGTTGAGCTTTTCGATCAAGCCGCGTGCCGAGTCGACATGCAATTGCAGACACCGTTCGGTGCCGTGGCGCTGCGTGAATGGGCCGGCGGTTCGGCGCGCGTGCTGCTGAAAAATGCTTATCAGGCCTGTCTGGTGATTGATCCGTGGAACCCGCAGGAGCAGGCAGCGTGAGCAGTCTGCTGGTGTTTCCCGGCCAGGGCGCGCAGCAGGCGGGCATGCTTCAGCGCTTGCCTCGGGAAACGCTGGTCGAGGCCAGTGATGTGCTTGGTGAAGATGTTTTGCTGCTCGATTCCAGCGAAGCACTGCGCACGACAAGAGCGGTTCAACTCTGCCTTCTGATCGCTGGTGTCGCGGCTTCACGGCAGTTGTTGCAGGACGGACTCACGGCGGATTACGTCGCCGGTCTGTCCATCGGCGCTTATCCCGCAGCAGTGGTTGCGGGGGCCTTGAGCTTCAGCGATGCGTTGCACCTGGTCAGCCTGCGCGGTGAGTTGATGCAACAGGCTTATCCACAGGGCTACGGCATGACCGCGATCATCGGCCTGCAATTATCCACAGTCGAAACGCTGCTGGCGCAAGTACACAGCGAGGATTCGCCGGTGTATCTGGCCAACATCAACGCCGACAACCAAGTGGTGATTGCTGGCAATGACAAGGCGATGCAAGCGGTCGCGGATCTGGCGCGCAGTCGCGGCGCCGGGCTGGCAAAGCGTCTGGCGGTGAGTGTGCCGTCGCACTGTCCACTGCTGGAGAAACCGGCGCAAACACTCGCTGAGGCCTTCGCCAAAGTCGAGTTGAAGACACCGCAGATCGCCTTCCTGAGCGGCAGTCGCGCACGCCCTGTGAGCAAAGTCGAAGCGTTGCGCGACGACCTCACCTTCAACATGTGCCGCGTGGTGGATTGGCGCGGCACCGTGCAAAGCGCTTTCGAGCGCGGCGTACGGCTACAGATCGAATTACCACCCGGTGCAGTCCTGACCGGCCTTGCGCGCCGGGTGTTTGAACAAGGCACCGTGACGGCCTTCGACAGCGCTCGCCTCGACACCCTGCAAGCGCTGCTGCGTGAGGAGGGTAGCCGCCAACCCTAAACCGCCGCGACTCAAGCTTCGAACAACAAAAACAACATTCGACGATGCACTTTGAGGACTACAACAATGATTATTTACGGTGTGGCGCTGCTCGCGATCTGTACGCTGGCAGGGGTGATCATGGGTGACATGCTCGGCGCGTTGTTGGGCGTCAAATCCAACGTCGGCGGGGTCGGCATCGCCATGATCCTGCTGATTTGCGCGCGGTTGTGGATGCAGAAACGCGGCGGCATGACCAAGGATTGCGAGATGGGCGTCGGCTTCTGGGGCGCCATGTACATTCCGGTGGTGGTGGCGATGGCCGCGCAACAGAACGTCGTCACCGCGCTGCATGGCGGCACGGTGGCGGTGCTGGCCGCGATTGGTTCGGTGGTGGTCTGCGGCTGCACGATTGCCTTGATCAGCCGCACCCACAAAGGTGAACCGTTGCCTGACGAACCGCTGGAAATCTCCCCGGTCGGCACGCCAGTAGGGGGTCGCTGATATGTGGGATCTCATCGAAAAAGGTCTGGAACACAATGGTCTGGTCACTGCATTCGCCTTCGTCGGCGTGATCATGTGGGTGTCGGTGGTGCTCTCCAAACGCCTGACGTTCGGACGCATTCACGGCTCGGCGATTGCCATCGTTATCGGGCTGGTATTGGCGTGGGTCGGCGGCACCATGACCGGCGGGCAGAAGGGCCTGGCGGATCTGACGTTGTTCTCTGGCATCGGCCTGATGGGCGGGGCGATGCTGCGTGATTTTGCGATTGTTGCCACGGCGTTTGAAGTGCAGGCGACCGAGGCGAAGAAGGCCGGGTTGATTGGTGTGATTGCGCTGCTGCTGGGCACGATCCTGCCGTTCATTGTTGGCGCTTGCATGGCTTGGGCGTTCGGTTATCGCGATGCGGTGAGCATGACCACCATTGGTGCGGGTGCGGTGACTTATATTGTCGGGCCAGTGACGGGTGCGGCGATTGGTGCGACGTCGGATATGATGGCGTTGTCGATTGCGACCGGGTTGATCAAGGCGATTCTGGTGATGGTCGGTACGCCGGTGGCGGCGCGCTGGATGGGGTTGGATAACCCGCGTTCGGCGATGGTGTTTGGTGGCTTGGCCGGGACTGTCAGCGGCGTTACAGCTGGGCTGGCGGCGACGGATCGGCGGTTGGTGCCTTATGGCGCGTTGACGGCGACGTTCCATACCGGGCTGGGGTGCTTGCTGGGGCCTTCGCTGTTGTTCTTCATTGTTCGCGGGATTGTGGGCTGAGCCTATAACTGATCGTTCCCACGCTCTGCGTGGGAATGCAGCCCGGGACGCTCTGCGTCCCAAAGCGGACGCGGAGCGTCCATTGAGGCATTCCCACGCGGAGCATGGGAACGATCATGGGGTGATCTGCCGATTCGCATACATCCGACACTCCGCCAACAACGCCAGCAAATTCGGATCCCTCTCCTTGGCCTTCAAAAACACCACGCCGATGTGCTGCTGCAACCGATACTTCGCCTGCAACGGAATCAGCTTCACCCGGTTCTCATACACCGCCGCAATCCGCCCCGGCAGCAACGCATAACCCACTCCCGAGCTGACCATGCTCAACAGCGTGAAGATGTCATTCACCTGCATCGCCACCTTCGGCTCGAACCCCGCCTGCTTGAACACCCGCACACCGTCCTGATGGGTCGCAAAACCTTGGGTCAGGGTGATGAAGGTTTCATCGCGCACCTCAGCCAGATCCACTTCACTGCGCTGGGCAAACTTTGAATCCGCCGGAGTGGCGAGGAAGATGTCGTCGGAAAACAGCGCAATCTGCTCGCAATCCGGGTCATTGATGCTGTCGTCCAGTGACACCAGAATTGCGTCGACTTCCATGTTCTTCAGCTTGTAGAGCAGGTCGATGTTCGAGCCGAGGATCAGGTCGATGTTGAGTTCGCTGCGACGGATTTTCAGGCCCATGATCAGTTGCGGTACGGTTTTTACGGTCAGCGAATACAGGGAGCCGAGTTTGAAACGTTCGGCAGAGAACCCGGCAGCTTCGCGGGTCAGGCGTACGCTTTCGACGACGTCGTTGATCAGTTTCTGCGCGCGTTCTTCGAGGACGTAAGCGCTTTCCAGCGGCGTCAGGTTGCGGCCTTCGTGTTTGAACAACGGGCAGCGCAAGGCACTTTCCAGCGAATGAATGGCGCGGTGCACGCTGACGTTGCTGGTCTGCAGCTCGGCCGCAGCACGGGCGAGGTTGCCGGTGCGCATGAAGGCGAGGAACACCTCGAGTTTTTTCAGGGTCAACTCTTCGTCGATCAGCATGGCGCGGACTCTTTTTGGTATCGGCCGATTGTGCACGGAAGATCAAAAGATCGCAGCCTTCGGCAGCTCCTACATTGGAATGCGATCACCTGTAGGAGCTGCCGAAGGCTGCGATCTTTTGATCTTGGCTTTGAACAGAAACATTGCGCTTTTACGCTCAAGGCCCGAGCCTTGCGCGCTGCGGTAATGAATGTGAGGTGAGCAATACATGTATCACGGAGAACGATTGAACGCCTGGACCCATCTGGTCGGGGCGGTGGCAGCATTTATTGGTGGCGTGTGGATGTTGGTGATCGCCTGCCTCGACGGCAGCCCGTGGAAGATTGTCAGTGTGGCGATTTACGCGTTCACCTTGCTGGTGCTCTACAGCGCCTCGACCGTGTACCACAGCGTGCGCGGGCGCAAGAAAGCGATCATGAAGAAGGTCGATCACTTTTCGATCTACCTGTTGATCGCCGGCAGTTACACGCCATTCTGCCTGGTAACCCTGCGCGGGCCGTGGGGCTGGACGTTGTTCGGGATTGTCTGGGGGCTGGCGCTGATCGGTATTCTGCAAGAGATCAAACCGCGTTCGGAAGCGCGGATTCTGTCGATCGTGATTTATGCGGTGATGGGCTGGATTGTGTTGGTAGCGGTGAAGCCTTTGATCGCGGCGCTGGGCACGACCGGGTTTGCCTGGCTGGCGTCGGGCGGGGTTTTGTATACGGTGGGGATTATCTTTTTTGCCCTTGATCACCGGCTGCGGCATGCGCACGGGATCTGGCATTTGTTCGTGATCGCCGGGAGTCTGCTGCACTTCGTCGCGATTATGTTTTATGTCCTCTAACCAGAATCATCTCCAATCCCCTGTGGGAGCGAGCCTGCTCGCGAAGGCGTCAGTTCAGGCAACATCTTTGTTGAATGAAACACCGCATTCGCG
>NZ_JASCPK010000046.1:0-37755 GCF_029959385.1 Pseudomonas sp. PS01303 | reverse complement strand
ATGATGTCGACTGCTATACCGCTATCGCGAGCAGGCTCACTCCTACATTGGGTAATTTATTGACGCACGAGCCGGTCGTTCGGCAGTTGTACGCTTTCAGTGCTGCGATACGGGTTGATGTCCAGACCACCGCGACGCACATACCGCGCAAACACCGTCAGTTTCTCCGGCTTCAACAGTCGCTGCAGATCAAGAAAGATCCGCTCCACACACTGCTCATGAAAGTCCGAGTGCTGACGGAAACTCACGATGTACTCCAGCAAACTGGCGTGATCCAGCGCCGAGCCGCGATATTCCACGACCACCGTGCCCCAGTCCGGCTGACTGGTCACCGGGCAGTTCGATTTAAGCAGATGACTGTAAACAGTCTCCTCGACGATCCGCGACTCATCGCAACGCAGCAACTCCGGGCGCGGATGCTCATAGTTGCTGACACTGATATCCAGATCATCGATGCACACGCCCGGCAACGCCACAACGCCTTCGGCTTCAACGTCTTTCAAACTGCGCACCCGCACGCCCACCGGTTTCCCGGCAGCCGCCGACAAATCCTTGACCAGCGTCGCTTCCAGCGTGGCGACGTCAGCAAACGGCGTCTGATTCAACGAGTTCAAGTACAGCTTGAACGACTTCGACTCGATGATATTCGGCGAATCCGCCGGAATGCTGAACTCGGCAATCGCCACCACCGGTTTGCCCGACGGCAACAACCACGACAGCTCAAAGCAGTTCCAGAAATCCACACCTTTATAAGGCAGGGTCTCGGCGGTCAGGCCCAGCTCCGCCCACTTCGCAGTGCGCGGAATCGGGAACAACAAGGACGGCGTGTAAGTGGCGATGTATTCGCTGGACTTGCCCAGCGGCGAATGTTCGGCTGCGGGATGCATGGCGGAAACCTGACTGAAGAATCAGCGGATTCTACCAGCCTTTGCGCGCGGCTTTGAGTGGTTACTGACTGACAGTCAACTTACCCACCATCCCCGCCTGATAATGCCCCGGAATATTGCAGGCAAATTCCAGGCTCGTGGCTTTGCTGAACGTCCAGGTCAGTTCCGCCGTTTTACCCGGTTCAACCAGCACGCTGTTCGGGTCGTCATGCTTCATGCCATGGCCCATCGCGGCGTGATCCATGCCCGCCATGTCGTGGGACATTTCTTTCATGCCGGTAGGCGTAAGCATGCCGCTTTGCTGCATCTGCAACATTTCCTGCTGGTGCCTGGCATGCATCGCTGCGTCACCGAGGTTGAATTCGTGCAGCAACTGGCCTTTATTCACCAGCACAAAACGAACCGTCTCACCGGCCTTGACCTGAATCGCCTTGGGGTCGAACGACATGTCGTTCAGCACCACTTCAACACTGCGCGTGGCTTTGGCGGCGGGCGCTGGCTGGCCGAAGTCGTAAGTGTGCGCGGGAGCCGCCCATACCGGCGAGCTCAACGCCAACAAACACAAGGCCAGGGATTGGCGTAAAAACATGGTCGTTCTCCAACAAGATAAGGTTCAGCCTGTGGGAAACTTTAGCCGCCCTGCACTGGCATCAACCTGACAGGCAGATTACAACTTTGTCAGGTTGGCGCCTCACGCGTGCTCTCACGGTATAAAGCCTTCACTGAATCATCCCCGAATAACCCGAGTCGCCCATGAAACTGTTGATCGTCGAAGACCAAGCGAAAACCGGCCAATACCTGCGTCAGGGCCTGACCGAGGCCGGGTTCAACACTGAACTGGTGGCCGACGGCAACAGCGGTCAGCAATTGGCATTGAGCGGTGATTATGCGCTGTTGATCCTCGACGTGATGCTGCCCGGTCGCAGTGGCTGGCAGATTCTGCAAGCTGTGCGCAGTGCCGGACTGGACACACCGGTACTTTTTCTCACGGCTAAAGACGCGGTGGAGGACAGGGTTCACGGCCTCGAACTCGGTGCTGACGATTATCTGGTCAAACCGTTCGCCTTCTCCGAGTTGCTGGCGCGGGTGCGCAGTCTGTTGCGTCGTGGCAGTGCCACGCCACAGGAAACCAGTCTGCAACTCGCCGACTTGCGTCTGGATCTGATTCGCCGCCGTGTAGAACGCAGCGGCCAGCGCATCGACCTGACCGCCAAAGAGTTCGCCCTGCTGGAAATGCTTCTGCGTCGCCAAGGCGAAGTGCTGCCGAAATCGCTGATCGCCTCGCAGGTCTGGGACATGAATTTCGACAGCGACACCAATGTCATCGAAGTGGCGATCCGCCGTTTGCGCCTGAAAATCGACGACGAGTTCCCCAACAAACTGATCCACACCGTGCGCGGCATGGGTTACGTGCTTGAAGAGCGCAGCGTCTGATGCGCCGTTTGTCCCTGAGTTCGCGCCTGGCATTGTTATTCGCCGCTTGCACCGCGGTGGTCTCGCTGTTCGCCGGGGTGCTGTTCAACCGCGCCAGCGAGGCACATTTCATTGAGCTCGACCAGCAACAACTGGATGGCAAACTGATTGGCCTGCGCCGCGCGCTGCAGGACGTTCAGCCGGCTCAGCGGGAAGCGCGGCTGGCGGATGAGCTCAGCCGTCAGGCTGATTTGTCGCTGCGCATCACCGGTGCTGACGGCCAGCGCTGGTACGACAGCTCGACGCAGATCCCTAAGGATTTGCCGTCGCAAAACGGGCTGTCGACGATCAGCACTGACGGCACCGATTACCGCGTGCTCAATGCCCCGCTCTACCCGGAAAAGTCCGATTCGCCGCACTTGAGCCTGTTGCTCGACATCACCCATCACCAACACTTCCTGCAACGCATGCAGCATTTGATCTGGCTGACCGTCGGCCTCTCGGCACTGGCCACGGCGTTGCTCGGCGCGTGGGCCGCGCGCAGCGGCTTACGTCCATTACGGCGCATGAGCGCGGTGGCGCGTGGGATTTCTGCACAATCGCTGAATGCCCGACTGCCGGAAGCGCAAATGCCGCCAGAGCTTGCGGAAATGGCCCACAGTTTCAACGCCATGCTCGGCCGTCTCGACGATTCGTTTCAGCGACTCTCGGCGTTTTCAGCCGACATCGCCCATGAACTGCGCACGCCGCTGTCGAACCTGCTGACTCACACTCAGGTCACCCTCACCCGCCCCCGGCCGATCGAGGACTACCGCGAAGCGCTGCACAGCAACCTCGAAGAACTGCAATGGATGGCGCAACTGGTCAACGACATGTTGTACCTGGCCAAGGCTGACCACGGTTTGCTGATGCCCAAGCGTGAGCCGCTGGAATTGGCGGATGAGACCGATGTGTTGCTGGAGTTTTTTGCGCCGCTGGCGGAGGACGCCGGCGTCACGCTGAGCCGCGAAGGTAACGCGCGGATTGAAGGGGATCGCAATATGTTGCGGCGGGCCTTGTCGAATTTACTGGATAACGCGTTGCGGTTTACCCCGGCGGCGGGCTCAGTGAGTTTGCGGATCGCTGAATTACCGGGTGCTGTGCGGGTTTCGGTTGAAAACACTGGGGATGGGATTTCTGCGGAGTTGTTGCCACGGCTGTTTGACCGATTTTATCGGGCCGATCCGGCGCGGCAGGAAGGCAGCAGTGAGCATGCGGGGTTGGGGTTGGCGATTACTCAGTCGATCGTCCGCGCGCATGGGGGGCAGATTCGTTGCGAATCAAAGGCGGGATGGACGCGGTTTGTGATTGAGTTGCCTCGAAGCTGATCGTTCCCACGCTCTGCGTGGGAACGCCGCCCGGGACGCTCCGCGTCCCTTCCAGAGCCGAACGCGGAGCGTCCGTTGAGGCGTTCCCACGCAGAGCGTGGGAACGCGCTTGGGATCGCTTACGAATATCTCAGGGCATGAGCCGGCTCGATCTTCGCCGCTCGCCACGCCGGATACACCGTCGCCAGGAAGCTCAAAATGAACCCCGCCGAGCAGATCAACAACACATCCCCGCCCTGCAATTCCGACGGCAGATTGCTGACGAAGTACACGTCAGAGCTAAAGATATGCTGCCCACTGACTCGCTCAATCCAGCCGACGATCTGACTGACATTCAACGCCGCAATCACGCCCAACACGCCGCCAATGATCGTACCGACAATCCCGATCACCGTGCCCTGCACCATGAAAATCGCCATGATCTGCCGGGGCGTCGCGCCGATGGTACGCAGGATCGCGATGTCCGCGCCCTTGTCGTTCACCACCATGATCAGGGTCGCGATGATGTTGAACGCCGCCACCGCGACGATCATCAGCAACAGCAGGCCGATCATGGTTTTTTCCATCTTCATCGCACTGAACAGGCTGCCCTGAGTGTGCGTCCAGTCGTCAGCCTTGAACTCGGTGCCCAGACTGGCGGCGATGTCTGCGGAGACTTTCGGCGCCGCGTACAGGTCTTTGACTGCCAGACGCACGCTCTGTACCTGATTCGGTTCCCAGTGCTGCATGGTCGCGGCGTCGGCGACATGGATCAGGCCCATCGAGCCGTCCAGTTCAGCGCCAACCTTGAACACGCCGACTACGTTGAGCCGCTGCATGCGCGGGGTGATGCCACCCGGCGCGGTGCTGACTTCCGGGACGATCAGAGTAATTTTGTCGCCGACGTTGAGACGAAAACGTCGCGCAGTGATTTCACCGATCACCACGCCGAACTCGCCCGGTTTCAACGCATCGAGACGGCCCTGCACAATGTGCTGGGCAACGATCGAGACCTTGCCTTCCTGCGCAGGATCGACGCCGCTGATCTGGATCGGCTGCATCATGCCTTTATAGGAGAGCATGCCTTCCATTTCGGTGAACGGCACAGCGGCGGTCACTTCTGGATTTTTCATCGCGGCGGCGGCCACTGGCTGCCAGTCATCAATCGGCTTCACGCCAACGATGGTCGCGTGCGGCACCATGCCGAGGATGCGCGAGCTCATTTCGCGCTGGAAGCCGTTCATCACCGACAACACCACGATCATTGCGAGCACGCCGAGGGCGAGGCCGATCATCGAGGTCATCGAAATGAACGAAACAAAGCGATTGCGGCGCTTGGCGCGGGTATAGCGCGTGCCGATAAAGATCGATAACGGTCTGAACATTCGCTGGGGCACCGTATAAAAATAAAAGACCCGACGCCTTTTCAGGTGTCGGGTTTCAACCAATCAGATAGGCGTGAGGCGACCTTCTTGCAGGTGCAGTACGCGATCCATCTGGCGGGCCAGGTTCATGTCGTGAGTCACCACCAGGAACGCGGTGCGCATCGAGGTGCTGAGTTCCAGCATCAAATCCTGGATGCCCTGCGCGGTGTGGGAGTCGAGGTTGCCGGTCGGCTCGTCGAGCATCACCAGGCCTGGCTTGTTCACCAAAGCGCGAGCGATGGCGACACGCTGACGCTCACCACCGGACAGTTCCGAGGGTTTGTGCTCAAGGCGATGACCGAGGCCGACGCGCTCCAGCAAAGCGGTCGCACGCTGACGCGCTTCCGGGATCGGCGTCTTGCCGATCAGCAGCGGCATGCACACGTTTTCCAGCGCGGTGAATTCCGGCAGCAAGTGGTGGAACTGGTAAACGAAACCAAGTGCACGGTTGCGCAGCAGGCCGCGCTTCTTCTCGCTCAGTGCCGACAATTCTTCGCCATCGAGCCAGACGCTGCCCTTGGTCGGCGTATCCAGTCCACCGAGCAGGTTGAGCAAAGTACTTTTGCCCGAACCCGAGGTGCCGACAATTGCCACACGCTCGCCCGGGTGCAACTCCAGTTGCAGACCGGCCAGCACTTCCACCGACTCCGGGCCTTCCTCGTAGGATTTGCCCAGGTTGCGGCAGCTCAAGATTGCTTGTTCACTCATGCCCGACTCACTCATAACGTAGCGCCTCCGCCGGCTGGGTGCGCGCGGCACGCCAGGCGGGATACAGGGTGGCGAGGAAACTCAGAACCAACGCCGCCGCGCAGACCATGACCACGTCCTGGCTCTGCACCTGCGACGGAAGATAATCAATGAAATACACGTCAGCATTAAGGAATTTGTGGCCGATCAGCCCTTCCAGTGCCGAGATCGCCGCGCTGACATTGAGCGCCGCGAAAATCCCGACCACCGCGCCAATCGCTGTGCCGACTACACCGATCACCGTGCCTTGCACCATGAACGTGCGCATGATCGTGCCCGGCGTCGCGCCCAAGGTGCGCAGAATGGCGATGTCGCCCTTCTTGTCATTCACCACCATCACCAATGTGGAAATGATGTTGAACGCGGCAACGGCGACGATCAGCAGCAACAGCAGGCCAATCATGGCTTTTTCCATACGGATTGCCTGATACAGATTGCCGTGGGTGCGCGTCCAGTCGCGAGCGTAATAATGGTCTTCGCCAAGTTGCTGGGCGATGTTCCATGCCACACGCGGTGCCTGGAACAAGTCGTCGAACTTCAGGCGGATGCCCTGCACCTGATCAGGCTTCCAGCGGTGCATCTTCGCCAGATCCTGCAGGTTGGTGACGCCCAGATAGCCGTCGAGCTCGCCGGCGCCGACATGGAAAATGCCGACCACGGTGAAGCGCTTCATGCGCGGGAACATCCCGGCCGGGGTCACGCTGACCTCCGGCGCGACGAAGGTGACCTTGTCACCGATGCCGACGCCCAGCTTGGTCGCGGCCTTGTCGCCGATGACGATGCCGAAGCTGCCCGGCGTCAAATCGTCGAGTTTGCCCTGCTTCATGAAGTTGTCGATGATCGACACTTTGCGCTCGAGCGCAGGGTCAATGGCATTGAGCAACACCTTGGAGACCTGACCGTTGTTGGTCAGCAGGCCCTGCATCTGGGTGAACGGCGCAACCGCCGTCACCTGCGGGTTCTGCTTGACCTTGGTGGCCAGGCTTTGCCAGTCGTTGATCGGCTCAGTGGATTCAATGGTCGCGTGGGGCACCATGCCCAGCACGCGGGTGCGCATCTCATGATCGAAGCCATTCATCACCGACAGCACGACGATCATCACGACCACGCCAAGGGCGAGCCCGATCATCGAAGTCAGGGAAATGAATGACACAAAATGATTGCGACGCTTTGCACGGGTATAACGCGTGCCGATAAATACGAAGAGAGGTCTGAACATGTCGGGGCTTGTTCGGAGGGAAAAGGAACGTCCTTGTGGCGGGGGTCGATAACCAGCTTTACACTCAGACCACCGCCGCTACCATGGGTTCGCCATGTCGACATTAGATGAAGAAGATCGCCGCGAATACTACCGTATCGAGGACACGATCGCACTGGAAATTCGGCCCCTGTCCGCTCCCGAAGCCGCAGGCCAGGAAGTGTTGCAGGATGCTTCCCCGCTGTTCAACCTGCTCAGCGAACTGCACCTGAGCGAATTCGAGTCGCAGCACTTGTTGCGGCAGATCAGCGAGCGCGACCGCGCCATCGCCGCGGTCCTGAAATCCCAGAACAAACGCATCGACCTGCTCAGCCAGGTGGTCGCCCTGACCGTGCTCGGCCAGATCGGCGAGCCGCAACCGGTGATCATTTCCGAAGGCGGGATCGACTTTCAGCACCCGACACCGATCGCCGCCGGCGCGCACCTGTCGGTGAAACTGGTGCTGATGCCGCAAGCGCTGGGCCTGTTGCTGCGCGCCCGCGTCACCCATTGCGACCCCAAGGGCAACGGATTCGACGTCGGCACCGAGTTCGAACACTTGACCGACGCCCAGCGCCAATTGCTCGCACGCTATATCTTGCAGAAGCAGGCCCAGGAACGACGTCTGGCCCGCGAACAGAACGAATCAGGCATTTAATTTAAGGAAGAACCGTGACCCTCATCTACGGCCACCGCGGCGCCAAGGGCGAAGCACCGGAAAACACCCTGAGCAGCTTTCAGGAATGTCTCAAGCACGGCGTGCGCCGTTGCGAACTCGATCTGCACCTGTCCAAGGACGGCGAGTTGATGGTCATCCACGACCCCACGCTCAAGCGCACCACGGATCGGCGCGGCAAAGTCGTCGAGCACACCGCCGCCGAGCTGGTGACTTACGACGCGCGTAAGGGTGGCCCGGGCTGGATCAAGCCATGCCCGATTCCGACGCTGGAAGAGTTGTTCGAGCAATGTGATTTCGAGCACTGGCAGCTCGAAGTGAAAAGCGCTTCACGCACGCGTGCGGCAACCACGGTGCTGGCGATTCGTGAAATGGCCCAGCGCCATGGCCTGCTCGACAAGGTGACGATCACCTCAAGTTCGCGGGAAGTGCTGAAAGCGGCGCTGGATCTGGTGCCGGACGTGTCGCGCGGACTGGTCGCCGAATACGCCTGGCTCGACCCGTTGAAGGTCGCGGCTAGTTACGGCTGCGAGATTCTTGCGCTGAACTGGACGCTGTGTACGCCGGAACGCCTGCAGAAGGCGCAGCGTCATGGGCTGCATGTGTCGGTGTGGACCGTCAACGAGCCTGCGCTGATGCGCAGACTCGCCGACTTCGGCGTTGACAGCCTGATTACAGACTTTCCCGGTTTGGCCACTGCCACGCTCGAGAATTGCTGAAATCGGTCTCCCCGGCCGGCTCAGGCCGCCGGCCGGAGCCCGTCAAAAAAGCCGGTTGAGGCCGTCGTACGCCGCTACCCGATAGGCTTCCGCCATGGTCGGGTAGTTGAACGTCGTGTTGACAAAGTACTTCAGGGTGTTCAGTTCACCCGGCTGGCTCATGATCGCCTGACCGATGTGGACGATCTCCGACGCCTGATAACCGAAGCAGTGCACGCCCAACACTTCCAGGGTTTCACGGTGGAACAGGATCTTCAGCATGCCTTGCGGCTCGCCGGCGATCTGCGCACGCGCCATGCTCTTGAAGAACGCCTTGCCGACTTCATACGGCACTTTGGCCTGGGTCAGCTCCTGCTCGTTCTTGCCGATCGAGCTGATCTCCGGAATGGTGTAGATGCCGGTCGGCACGTCATTCACAAAGCGCCAGCTGCCGTTATCAACGATGCTGCCAGCGGCCGAACGGCCCTGGTCGTGAGCGGCACTGGCCAGGCTCGGCCAGCCGATCACGTCACCGGCACCGTAGATGTTCGGTACGCAGGTGCGGTAAGCCTCGTCGACTTCGATCTGGCCACGACTGTTGACCTTGACGCCGATGTTTTCCAGACCCAGCGTGTCGGTGTTGCCGGTACGGCCGTTGCACCAGAGCAAGGCGTCGGCCTTGATCTTCTTGCCGGATTTGAGGTGCAGGATCACGCCGTTGTCGACGCCTTCAACGCGATCGTAATCTTCGTTGTGGCGAACAGTGATGTTGTTGTTGCTGAAGTGGTAGCTCAACGCCTGGGAGATTTCCGAGTCGAGGAAACTCAGCAACTGACCACGGTTATCGACCAGTTCAACCAGTACGCCCAGACCGCTGAAGATCGACGCGTATTCGCAACCGATCACGCCAGCGCCGTAAACGATCAGTTTGCGCGGGGTGTGGTTGAGGCTGAGGATGGTGTCGCTATCGTAGATACGCGGGTGGTGGAAATCGATGTCCGCCGGGCGATAAGGACGCGAACCGGTGGCGATGATGATGTGCTTGGCCACCAGTTTCTCGACCACGCCGTTGGCGCAGACCACTTCGATGGTTTGCTCGTCGGCGAAGCTGCCGGTGCCGAAGAACACGTCGACGCGGTTACGGGCGTAGTAGCCGGTGCGCGAGGCGACTTGTTTGGAAATGACTTTCTCGGCGCTTTTCAACACGTCCGGGAAGGAGAACCAGCGTGGCTCGCCGATCGCCCGGAACATAGGATTAGTGTTGAACTGCATGATCTGCCGCACCGAGTGACGCAGTGCCTTGGACGGGATGGTGCCGAGGTGGGTGCAGTTGCCGCCGACCTGACGACGGCTGTCGACCATCGCGACCTTGCGCCCTGCTTTGGCGGCGTTCATTGCCGCGCCTTCTCCCGCCGGGCCGGAACCCAGTACCACCACGTCGTAGTTGTAGACAGCCATGCGTACTCCTCAGAACAGGCCGCGGTGCCAGCAGCACCTACGGCTAAATCACGCCGAACGGCGGCGCGAAGGAACAATTGGGGGTCAATCAAGAACCCGGACACAGTCTATAGAAGCGTCAACGCCGCGCACATTAACCCTTGGTCGCGTCGTAGGCTACTTTTGCCTGCACTACAACGCCAGCTTTCGTATTGTTCTCAGTCAGTTTTTTTGCCACTGAGGCGTTCGAACGCCGGACTGGTGCGGATGACGAAACCTGTATCGGCACGAATCACCAAGAATGCACCGATGTCATGTTTTTCGGCATAGTCCATAGCCCTTTCGGGGCCGAGAATAAGCAACAGCGTCGATAGTCCATCGGCCATCAACGCTGAAGGATGAATTACCGTGACTGACGCCAGGTCGTGTAGGACGGGTGCACCGGTGCGGGCATCGAAGGTGTGGGAATAGCGCCGACCGTCCTGCAGGAAATAGTTGCGGTAGTCGCCAGAGGTCGAAACGCCGTAGCCGTCGACATCAATGATGCGCTCGGCGATCTGTTGATCGTCGCGGGGTTCTTCCAGAGCAATGCGCCACGGGGAGCCGTCGAGCTTTTTGCCTTTTGCCTTGAGTTCGCCGGTGGCTTCGGCGAGGTAATCGTGGATGCCCAGCGCGTCGAGCCTTGCGGCGATGGTGTCGACGGCATAACCGGCAGCGATACTATTGAAGTCGACCTCGACAGCGGCGTCCTTGCACAACTGATCACCATTAATGTGCAGATGCTGATGACCGACCCGCTGCATCACCTCGTCCAGCGCGGCGGCATCGGGGACTTTTTCTTCGCGGCCTTGCGGGCCGAAGCCCCAGAGATTCATCAGCGGTTCAACGGTGAGGTCGTAGGAACCTTCGCTTTGCGCTGACAGTAGTCCGCCAACGCGGATCAATTCGAGTACCGACGCGGGCATTGTCTGACAGCTATTGGCGGGCAAAGCGTTGAAACGTTCGATGTCGGAATCGTTGCGGTAAGTGGACAGCTGCTGGTCGACTTCGGCGAGGATCCCTTCTACTTCACTGCGAACTTGCGCGGAATCGGCATCACCCACATGACGCACGTACTTGATCGAATACGTGCTGCCCATGGTTGGCCCGCCAAAGCTTTCCATCGACTCACCCTCGCCGCAGGCCGCCAAAAAAGCCGCTAAAACCACGAACCCCACAAACCGTCCAGTGAACAATTCTTCATCTCCCCGCAAAACAGCGCCGGCCATTATGAATCAAAGGGCCCGCTCGCTCCCAACGGATGGAACGCGCTTCTAAAAATCCAATAAAGAGTATCTAAAAATGTCCACTTCCACGGGCAAAGGCAAAGCGATCTTTCGCGTTGTCAGCGGCAACTTCCTCGAAATGTTCGACTTCATGGTCTATGGCTTCTACGCCACGGCCATCGCCAAAACCTTCTTCCCGACTGACAGTGCCTTCGCTTCGCTGATGCTGTCGTTGGCGACTTTTGGTGCCGGTTTCCTGATGCGACCGCTGGGAGCGATCTTCCTCGGCGCCTACATTGACCGTCATGGCCGTCGCCAGGGTTTGATCATCACGCTGGCATTGATGGCCGCCGGTACGGTGCTGATTGCCTGTGTTCCGGGATACGCCACCCTCGGCGTTGCCGCTCCTTTGCTGGTGCTGTTTGGCCGCTTGCTGCAAGGTTTCTCGGCGGGCGTGGAGTTGGGCGGCGTGTCGGTGTATCTGGCTGAAATCGCCACACCGGGCCGCAAGGGCTTTTTCGTCAGTTGGCAGTCCGCCAGCCAACAAGCGGCGGTGGTGTTTGCCGGTTTGCTCGGCGTCGGCCTCAATCATTGGCTGAGTCCGGAACAGATGGGTGACTGGGGCTGGCGCGTGCCGTTCCTGATTGGCTGCATGATTGTGCCGGTGATCTTCGTCATTCGTCGTTCGCTGGAAGAAACCCCGGAATTCCAGGCGCGGAAACATCGCCCTACCCTGCGGGAAATTGTCCGCTCGATCGGTCAGAACTTTGGCATCGTTATCGCTGGCATGGCGCTGGTGGTGATGACCACGGTGTCTTTCTATTTGATCACTGCGTACACCCCGACCTTCGGCAAGGCTGAGCTGCACTTGTCGGACTTCGATGCGTTGCTGGTGACGGTGTGTATTGGGCTGTCGAACTTCTTCTGGCTGCCGGTGATGGGTGCGGTGTCTGACAAGATCGGGCGTAAACCCCTACTGCTGGCGGCGACGATTCTGGCGATTCTGACCGCGTACCCGGCGCTGTCGTGGTTGGTGGCGAATCCGAGCTTCAGCCATTTGCTGATCGTCGAATTGTGGTTGTCGTTCCTGTACGGCTCGTACAACGGCGCGATGGTGGTGGCGCTGACCGAGATCATGCCGGTGGAAGTGCGTACAACCGGGTTCTCGCTGGCCTATAGCCTGGCGACGGCGACGTTTGGCGGGTTTACGCCGGCGGCGTGCACGTACCTGATTCATGTGCTGGATAACAAAGCTGCGCCGGGGATCTGGCTGAGTGGTGCGGCGGTGTTGGGGTTGTTGGCGACGCTGGTGTTGTTCCGGGGCAACAAGCATGAGCTGCGCACTGCGCAAGCGGCCATCCCTGGCGGCGCCCGCTAGGACGCCATCGCGAGCAAGCTTTGCTCCTACATTGGAGATGTGGCGCTCACAAATCCCTTGTAGGAGCCGAGCTTGCTCGCGAAGGGGCCAGCACTGACAACACAGCTCTAAAAGGCACACAAACAAAAACGCCCCGACCAAAGTCGGGGCGTTTTCATATGCAGCTATCGCTTAGCGCGGGAACGCTGGCGGATTCACATCAGCCATGTCTTCCATCACGCGGATAACCTGGCAGCTGTAACCGAACTCGTTGTCGTACCAAACATACAGAACAACGCGGTTGTCCTGAACGATGGTCGCTTCAGCATCGACCACACCGGCGTGGCGCGAACCAACGAAGTCAGTCGAAACCACTTCCTGCGAGTTAACGAAGTCGATTTGCTTGTGCAGATCGGAGTGCAGCGCCATGTAGCGCAGGTACTCGTTCATCTCTTCACGGGTGGCGGCTTTCTCAAGGTTGAGGTTGAGAATGGCCATCGACACGTTCGGAGTTGGAACGCGGATCGCGTTACCGGTCAGCTTGCCGGCCAGCTCAGGCAGAGCCTTGGCAGCAGCGGTGGCAGCACCGGTTTCGGTGATCACCATGTTCAGCGCGGCGCTACGACCACGGCGATCGCCTTTGTGGAAGTTGTCGATCAGGTTCTGGTCGTTGGTGTACGAGTGAACGGTTTCGACGTGACCGTTGATGATGCCGAACTTGTCATTCACAGCTTTCAGCACCGGCACGATGGCGTTGGTGGTGCAGGAAGCAGCGGAGACGATCTTGTCATCAGCGGTGATTTCACCGTGGTTGATGCCGTGAACGATGTTCTTCAGCTTGCCTTTGCCTGGCGCAGTCAGAACAACGCGGTCGATACCCGGGCACTGCAAGTGCTGGCCCAGGCCATCAGCGTCACGCCATACACCGGTGTTGTCCACCAGCAGCGCGTCTTTGATGCCGTACTGGGTGTAATCCACTTCAGTCGGGTTCTTCGCGTAGATCACCTGGATCAGGTTACCGTTGGCGGTGATGGTGTTGTTTTCTTCGTCGATGGTAATGGTGCCGTTGAACGAACCATGTACCGAGTCGCGACGCAGCAGGCTGGCACGTTTGGTCAGGTCGTTGTCGGCGCCTTTGCGCACGACGATGGCACGCAGACGCAGACCGTCGCCACCACCGGTTTTCTCGATCAGGATGCGCGCCAGCAGACGGCCGATACGACCGAAGCCGTACAGCACAACGTCGGTGCCTTTACGTGCGGAAGCGTTTTGCTGGCCAACCACATCAGCCATTTCTTCACGAACGAATTGCTCGGCGCTGCGGCCGTTGCCTTCGTTGCGGAATTTGAACGCCAACTTGCCCAGATCTACCGAAGCCGCGCCGAGCTTGAGCTCGCTCATGGCTTTGAGCAGTGGGAATGTTTCGTGGACGGAGAGTTCGCTGTCGTCGGAAGAACGGTGGCGCGCAAAGCGGTGAGCTTTGAGAATCGCGATGACAGACTGGTTGATCAGGCTGCGGCCATAGATCGAGCTCACCACGTTGTTATTGCGGTAGAGCTGACCGATAAGCGGGATCATCGCTTCTGCGAGTGCTTCACGGTCGATCCATTCACCAAGACACTGGTCGGGCTTCTGAGTCACGGTAACCTTCCACATGTAGGGGCAGAAAAAAGGGGCTACATTATGCCGCCCACAACCTCATTCAGCAATGCGCGCTTGTCGCGAAACCGGTAACAAAATTCCTTTCAAAAAAATCACGCCCCGCGCCAGCCCAGTAAATACGCGGCTTCCAGCGCAGTCAATTTTTCGTCGACTGTTAGACGATGTCTGTAACCCTCCGTAACACGAGCCAATTTCAGCACTACATAACCACTAAAAAAGTGCTCGTTTTTATGGTTACCACTACATTTCGCCAAAACAGTGAAGATAGACGTAGTCTGCAACTGACAGGCGACACCCGACGCCGCTACAATTACCGACTTTGTCGCAAAGCCTGGAGCTCAACCTTCCGTGCCCGTTCTGCGTCTACCGCAACTCCCTGCCGAGGCAGGTAAACAGCATTGGGGCAATTTGCCCGGCGCTGCCCTCAGTCTGGCGATTGCCGAGGCTGCCAGCGCTGCCAAGCGCTTCACCCTGCTACTGACCGCCGACAGCCAGAGTGCTGAACGACTGGAACAGGAGCTGAGTTTCTTCGCCCCGGATTTGCCCGTTCTGCATTTCCCCGACTGGGAAACCCTGCCCTACGACCTGTTCTCGCCGCATCAGGACATCATTTCCCAGCGCATTGCCAGCTTATATAGGCTGCCGGAACTGGAACACGGTGTGTTGGTGGTGCCGATCACCACGGCCCTGCACCGTCTGGCGCCGACCAAATTCCTGCTCGGCAGCAGCCTGGTACTGGATGTCGGTCAGAAGCTCGACGTCGAGCAGATGCGCTCGCGGCTCGAAGCCAGCGGCTATCGCTACGTCGACACGGTGTATGAGCACGGCGAATTCACCGTGCGCGGCGCGCTGATCGACCTGTTTCCGATGGGCAGCAAGTTGCCGTATCGCATCGACCTGTTCGATGACGAAATCGAAACCCTGCGCACGTTTGATCCGGAAAACCAGCGCTCCATCGACAAGGTCGACTCGGTCAAGCTGCTGCCGGCGCGTGAATTCCCGTTGCAGAAAGACGCGGTCACCCGCTTCAAGGCGCGCTTTCGCGAGCGTTTCGACGTCGACTTCCGGCGCTGCCCGATCTTTCAGGATCTGAGCAGCGGCATTACCCCGGCCGGTATCGAGTACTACCTGCCGCTGTTCTTCGACGAAACCTCGACGCTGTTCGATTACCTGCCGCAAGACACGCAAGTGTTCTCGCTGCCGGGCATCGAGCAAGCGGCGGAGAATTTCTGGAACGACGTGCGCAATCGTTATGAAGAGCGCCGCGTCGATCCATCGCGTCCTTTATTGCCGCCCGCCGAATTGTTCCTGCCGGTGGAAGACTGCTTCGCGCGCCTGAAGAGCTGGCCGCGAGTGGTTGCCAGTCAGCAAGACGTCGAAAGCGGCGCCGGTCGCGAGCGCTTCCCGGCGCAAGCCCTGCCGAATCTGGCGATTGAAGCCAAAGCCACGCAACCGCTGGCCGCGCTGGCCGGTTTCCTCGACGAATTCCCCGGGCGCGTGCTGTTCACCGCCGAATCCGCGGGCCGTCGCGAAGTGCTGCTGGAGTTGCTCGAACGTCTGAAGCTGCGACCGAAAACTGTCGATAGCTGGCCGGACTTTGTTGCGAGCAAGGATCGTCTGGCGATCACCATCGCCCCGCTCGACGAAGGCCTGATGCTCGACGATCCGGCGCTGGCGCTGGTCGCTGAAAGTCCGCTGTTCGGTCAACGCGTCATGCAGCGTCGCCGTCGCGAGAAACGTGCCGACGGCAACAACGATGCAGTGATCAAAAACCTCACCGAGCTGCGCGAAGGTGCGCCGGTGGTGCACATCGATCACGGTGTCGGTCGCTACCTCGGCCTGACGATTCTGGAAATCGACGATCAAGCCGCCGAATTCCTCACCCTCGAATACGCCGAAAACGCCAAGCTCTACGTGCCGGTGGCCAACCTGCATCTGATCGCGCGCTACACCGGCAGCGATGATGCGCTGGCCCCGCTGCACCGTCTCGGCTCGGAAACCTGGCAGAAAGCCAAACGCAAAGCCGCCGAACAGGTACGTGACGTCGCCGCTGAATTGCTCGACATCTACGCCCGCCGAGCCGCTCGCGAAGGTTATGCGTTCGCCGACCCGAAAGCCGATTACGCGACGTTCAGCGCCGGTTTCCCGTTCGAAGAAACCCCGGATCAACAAACCACCATCGAAGCCGTGCGCGCCGACATGCTCGCGCCGAAACCGATGGATCGCCTGGTCTGCGGCGACGTTGGCTTCGGCAAGACCGAAGTGGCCATGCGCGCGGCGTTCATCGCCGTCCACGGTGGCCGCCAGGTGGCGATTCTGGTGCCGACCACCCTGCTCGCCCAGCAGCACTACAACAGTTTCCGCGACCGCTTCGCCGACTGGCCGGTGAGCGTGGAAGTGATGAGCCGCTTCAAATCGGCCAAGGAAGTGAACGCAGCGATCGCCGATCTGGCGGAAGGCAAGATCGACATCGTCATCGGCACGCACAAGTTGCTGTCCGATGACGTGAAAATCAAAAACCTCGGGCTCGTAATCATCGACGAAGAACACCGCTTCGGTGTCCGTCAGAAAGAACAGCTCAAGGCCCTGCGCAGCGAAGTCGACATCCTCACGCTGACCGCCACGCCGATTCCGCGCACGCTGAACATGGCGGTGTCGGGCATGCGCGATCTGTCGATCATCGCCACACCGCCAGCGCGACGCCTGTCGGTGCGCACCTTCGTCATGGAGCAGAACAAGAGCACGGTCAAAGAGGCCCTGCTCCGCGAACTGCTGCGTGGCGGTCAGGTTTATTACTTGCACAACGATGTGAAAACCATCGAGAAATGCGCCGCCGACCTCGCCGAACTGGTGCCGGAAGCACGTATCGGTATCGGTCACGGACAGATGCGCGAGCGCGAACTCGAACAAGTGATGAGCGACTTCTATCACAAGCGCTTCAACGTGCTGATCGCCTCGACCATCATCGAGACCGGCATCGACGTGCCGAGCGCCAACACCATCATCATTGAGCGCGCTGACAAATTCGGCCTGGCGCAACTGCACCAGTTGCGTGGCCGTGTCGGCCGCAGTCACCACCAGGCATATGCGTACCTGCTGACACCGCCGCGCCAGCAAATCACTTCGGACGCGGAAAAGCGTCTGGAAGCGATCGCCAATACTCAGGATCTCGGTGCCGGTTTCGTGCTGGCGACCAACGACCTGGAAATCCGTGGTGCCGGCGAACTGCTTGGCGATGGCCAGAGCGGGCAGATTCAAGCCGTCGGTTTTACGCTGTACATGGAAATGCTCGAACGCGCGGTGAAATCGATCCGCAAGGGCGAGCAACCGAACCTCGATCAACCGCTCGGCGGTGGCCCGGAGGTCAACTTGCGGGTACCGGCGTTGATTCCGGAAGATTACCTGCCGGACGTTCACGCCCGTCTGATTCTGTACAAGCGCATTGCTTCGGCGACCGACGAGGAAGGCTTGAAGGATCTGCAAGTCGAGATGATCGACCGTTTCGGCTTGTTGCCGGAACCGACGAAAAATCTGGTGCGCATCACGGCGTTGAAGTTGCAGGCCGAGCAGTTGGGCATCAAGAAAGTCGATGGCGGGCCGCAAGGTGGGCGCATCGAGTTCGAAGCGCAGACGCCGGTCGATCCGATGACGCTGATCAAGCTGATCCAGAGCCAGCCGAAACGCTACAAATTCGAAGGCGCCACGATGTTCAAGTTTCAGGTGCCGATGGAACGCCCGGAAGAGCGCTTTAATACTGTAGAGGCGCTGTTTGAGCGCCTCCTCCCGAAATCTGTTTAAAGGACGCCGCATGCGCCTGTTTCGCTCGCTGACTTTGCTACTCACCCTGGTAGCACCTTCGGTTTTTGCCGATGACCTGTATCAGGTCGAAATGATTCTGGTGCGCCAGAACGCCGTGCCGGCCATCGTCAGCCGTGCCGCGCCGGAAGACTGGGCCGCAGGCGCCCAGCGTTTGGGCGATGACAGCAAGCGCACGCCGGCGCTGAATGACGTGGTAACTAAACTCACCGCCAGTGGCGACTACACAGTCCTGATGCACAAGGCCTGGCAGCAAACCCTCGGCGAAGCACCGGCGAAAGTCGCGGTCAGCGACGGCCAAGAGCAATACGGCCAGTTCCCGATCGAGGGCACGCTGGAGATGAAGCTCGGGCGCTTCACCGACGTGGCTGCCGATTTCTGGGTCAATCAGATCGACACCAATGGCCTGGTCACCGCCAGTGAACGCCTGAAACAGGACAGCCACACCAAGAACGGCCAACTCAACTATCTCGACAACGGCCATCTGGCACTGCTGATCAAGATCACTTCCCTGACCGCGCCTGCGCCACGGGAAGCGCCTGAAGCGATTCCGGACTGATCGAAGTCCTTATGAACCCGCCGCTGAGTAAACCGTTGGCGCCCTCCTGGGTCAGCCGATTCAAGGAACAGAGCCTGGAGCGTGGCCGCCGCTACGCCCTGGAAAACCGGGTACGCATCGCCCAGGTCGGCGACGCAACGATCACCGCCAGTTGCGAAGGCTCTGGCGGAAACGTTTACCGTCAGACGATTCATCTTCGCGAGTCAGCCAAAGGCACTTTGCTGCTGGTCGATGCCGGCTGCACCTGCCCGGTGCGCAGCAACTGCAAACATTGCGCGGCAGTGTTGCTGAAAGTGCAGGAAACCCTCGATTACCCCGCCGCCGCCAAAGACGCCGAGCTGTTGGAGAAACTTCAAGCCGTGCTGGAAAACCGTGGCCCGAAAGCGCCGCCGCAAGTGCTGGTCGACAATGTGCAGCCGATGCCACGCCTGTGGCTGGCCAGTGTCGAGTTCAGCGCTTTCGAACCGCGCAACGGCAAGATGCAGCGCTACATTCAGCACCGCGCGGCCCTGTCGTTCAGCTATCTGGATGAGTACGTCAGCGGGCAGAAAAACAGCGACATCCTGATCCGTCAGGAAACCCAGACCCTGCGGATAAAACGCCATCCGGAAGTCGAACAGTCCTACCGTGAACAGTTAAGAATCCTCGGCTTTCGAATCGCCACGCGCCAGAGCAAAGCGCTGCCGGATAGCGCGGGCGAGCTGTATGAGATGGTCAACGACAGCGCCTGGCTGACGTTTACCCTCAACGATTTGCCGAAGCTGCGCACCCAAGGCTGGGAATTGCAGATCGACGAGGAGTTTGGCTTTGATCTGACTGCCGTGGATGACTGGTACGCCACGGTCGAGCAGGCGCCGGAGCGTGACTGGTTTGATCTGGAACTGGGGATCATCGTCAACGGTGAGCGCCTGAGTCTGCTGCCGATCCTGCTCAATCTGATGCGCTCGCACGCGGAAATTCTCAATCCGGAACGCCTTGCGCGCCGTCGTGATGACGAGCTGATTCTGGTCAACGTGCCGCAACGCAATATCGAGCACGGGCCGCTGCAGGTGGCATTGCCGCTGGGCCGGTTGAAGCCGGTATTGATGACGCTCGGTGAGTTCTATTTGCAGGAGCCGGGCGAAACCACCCTGCGCCTGAGCAAGGCCGACGCCACACGCCTCAACTCGCTGGAAGGCCTGCCGCTGCTGTGGGAGGGCGGCGAGCAGATCCGCACGTTCGCCCAACGCTTGCGCGACATTCGTGATTTCAGCGCGGAAGCGCCGGAAGGACTGAACGCGACGCTGCGTCCGTATCAGCTCGAAGGCTTGAGCTGGATGCAATCGCTGCGGCAACTGGAAGTCGGCGGGATCCTTGCGGATGACATGGGTTTGGGTAAAACCCTACAGACCCTGGCGCATATTCTCAGCGAGAAAAATGCCGGACGCTTGGATCGCCCATGCATGGTGGTGATGCCGACCAGTCTGATTCCGAACTGGCTGGATGAGGCGGCACACTTCACCCCGCAGCTGAAAGTGGTCGCACTGTACGGCGCCACGCGCAAAAAGCATTTCGATAATCTGGCCGATTTCGACCTGATCCTCACCACCTACGCGCTGCTGCCCAAAGACGTCGAACGTCTGGCCAAGCAACCGCTGCACGTGTTGGTGCTGGATGAAGCGCAGTACATCAAGAATCCCAACAGCAAAGCTGCGCAAGCGGCGCGTGAGCTTAATGCACGCCAGCGCTTGTGCCTCAGTGGTACGCCGCTGGAAAACCACTTGGGCGAGCTGTGGTCGCTGTTTCACTTCCTGCTGCCGGGCTGGCTCGGCGACGTCAAAAGCTTCAACGCCGATTACCGTGTGCCGATTGAAAAGCGCGGCAGTGAAGTCAGACTTCAGCACCTCAACGGTAGGATAAAACCGTTCCTGCTGCGCCGCACCAAAGAGCAGGTCGCCACCGAGCTGCCGCCGAAAACCGAGATCATCCATTGGGTCGATCTCAACGAAGCGCAGCGCGATGTATACGAAACCATGCGTTTGGCGATGGACAAAAAAGTCCGCGACGAAATCACCCGCAAAGGTGTGGCGCGCAGTCAGATCATCATTCTTGAGGCGCTGTTGAAGCTGCGTCAGGTTTGCTGTGATTTGCGCTTGGTCAACGATGCCACCCTGCCCGCTCGCGGCAGCACCTCAGGCAAGCTCGACAGCTTGATGGAAATGCTTGAGGAGTTGTTCGAGGAAGGACGGCGGATTTTGCTGTTTTCGCAGTTCACCTCGATGCTGGCCTTGATCGAGCAAGAGCTGAAAAAGCGTAATGTTTCCTACGCGCTATTGACCGGCCAGACCCGCGATCGGCGTACACCGGTGAAGGAATTCCAGAGCGGCAAGCGTCAGATTTTTCTCATCAGCCTGAAGGCCGGTGGTGTTGGTCTGAACCTGACGGAAGCGGACACGGTGATTCACTACGACCCGTGGTGGAACCCGGCGACCGAAAATCAGGCGACGGATCGGGCGTACCGAATTGGTCAGGAGAAACCGGTATTCGTTTACAAGATGATTGCCCGGGGTACGGTGGAAGAGAAGATTCAGCACCTGCAAAAGGAAAAATCCGACTTGGCGGCAGGCGTGCTGGATGGGCGTAGGGCTGGGGACTGGAAGTTGCAGAGTGATGATATTGAAGCGCTGTTTGCGCCGTTGCCGGATAAGCTCGATAAGCGTTGAGATCTTTTTTTCTGTTAGATAGCTATCGCGAGCAAGCTTTGCTCCTACGGGTGGACGCCGCAGATCCCTGTAGGAGCAAAGCTTGCTCGCGAATGACTCACCTCGGTCTAACGGTTAAAACCCAGGCTCAAACCTTGGAAACAGGCAGCGGTGCAAACAACGCCTCGATGTCACTCTGCTCAAGCTTCCAGCCACCCGTCGTCCCACCCTCAAGCACCGCCCCGGCCAGTGCAGCCTTCTCCTGCTGCAACGCCTGTATCTTCTCCTCCACCGTGCCACGGGCAATCAGCTTGTAAACAAACACCGGGTTGTTCTGCCCGATGCGATACGCGCGATCGGTGGCCTGATTCTCCACTGCCGGGTTCCACCAAGGGTCGAAGTGAATCACCGTGTCCGCAGCGGTCAGGTTCAAACCGGTACCGCCCGCCTTCAGACTGATCAGAAACAGCGGCACCTTGCCGCCCTGAAAATCCTTGACCGGCGTGCGCCGATCCGTGGTGTCGCCAGTCAGCAGCGAATAGGCAATGTCCCGTTGCTGCAATTCTTCCTCAATCAAAGCGAGCATCGAGGTGAACTGCGAGAACAGCAGGATTCTGCGACCTTCGCCGAGCAACTCTTCAAGCATTTCCATCAGACTGACCAGCTTGCCACTGCCGGAACGCAGTGCCTTGGCTGTCATTGGCATCTTGATCAGGCGCAAGTCGCAACAAACCTGCCGCAGCTTGAGCAAGGCATCGAGAATGATGATCTGACTGCGCGCCACGCCACTGCGGGCAATCTCGTCGCGGACTTTTTTGTCCATTGCGACGCGAACCGTTTCATAGACATCGCGCTGGCCGTCGCTGAGATCGACCCAATGGACGATTTCGGTTTTCGGCGGCAACTCGGTGGCGACCTGATCCTTTTTACGACGCAATAAAAACGGCTTGATCCGTGCCGTCAGGTGCTGCATGCGCTGAACATTGCCGTGCTTTTCAATTGGCGTGCGGTAATCGCGATTGAAGGATTTGCTGTCGCCAAGCCAGCCGGGCATGAGGAAATGAAACTGCGACCACAGCTCGCCCAAGTGGTTTTCCAATGGCGTGCCGCTCAGGCACAAGCGCTGACGGGCCTGCAGATCACGGACCGCTTGCGCCGCTTTGCTGATCGGGTTTTTGATGTTCTGCGCTTCGTCGAGAATCAGCACGCTCCACAGCTGCGGCTGTAGAACCTCGAGATCCCTCGGCAGTAACGCGTAAGTGGTCAGCACCAGATCATACTCAGCCAGATTAGCGAAATCTTTCTGCCGTCCCGTGCCGTGCAGCGCCAATACTTTCAACTGCGGGGTGAATCGCTCGGCCTCGTCGAGCCAGTTTGGAATCAGGCTGGTCGGCATCACCGCAAGAGCCGGGCAATCGAGGCGACCGGCGTGTTTTTCCGTGAGCAGATGCGCCAGGGTTTGCAGGGTTTTGCCCAGCCCCATGTCATCGCCGAGAATGCCGCCGACCTCAAGCTCGCGCAGGGTCTGCATCCAGTTCAGGCCTTCGAGCTGATACGGGCGCAGTTGCGCGTTAAGACCGGCCGGCGCAGCGACGTGGGTGTGACTGGAATTCTGCAATCGCTTGGCGAAGGTGCGCAGCCGCTCGCCACCCTGCCAATCCAGCGGCACGCCATCGAGCATACTCAAGCGCGCGGCATCCGGGACACTCAAGCGCAGTGCATCGCCCTGATGACCGCCCAGGTACAACTCGCCCAGCGTCGCCATCAGCGGTTTGACCCGACTCAGCGGCAGCGCGACCTTGGCGCCCGCAGGATCGCCAAAACCGCTGGGCTTGAGTTCGATCAGGAGTTTTTCGTCATCGCTGCGTTGTGCCAGATTGACCGGGTCGAGCAAGCGCGGCTGGGTGCGCAACAAGTGCAGAAGGATCGGTAGCAAACTGTAGCGCTGGCCATTGACGACGATACCCAACTGCAAATCAAACCACTGATGCCCAGCCTCTTCTTCGACCTCGGCGTACCAATGCTCGACTGGCTGTACATTGAAATGAAAGCCGTCACTGATCTCGACTTGCCAGTTCAAGGCGCGCAACGTGGCAAGGCCTTCGTGCATAAACCCGAGCCAGGCGGAATCATCCGGCAAAGTGAACATCTCGCCGCGACGATCCAGCGAACTCTTGCGCGTGGCCTTCTTGAAGCCGTGCTTTTGCAGGATCTGGCGCAGCTGCTTTTCCACCGCAGGCTGACGTTGAATGCGCTGGGTTTCGGTGCCGTTGAGGATCATCACTTCCGGATTGCGATCCACCGTCGGCTGGCCGTTGTAGGTAAACACCAGGGCGGCGCGGTGCTCCAGAACGTATTCCCAGCGCGAGCGCTCCCGACCGCTGACGAGGGTCAGTTGTGGCTGCGGCAGTACGTCGTCGATGACTCGTTCGGTGAGTTGGTGTGGCGGCGGGATTCTCGTTGCGGTGCTCATGCGATGGCTGAACTGCATGGCCTGACGCGCCGGAACGTCCGGCGCCAGCGTCAAATGACTGGCCAGTTTTTCTTCCAGTTCATTGAACAGAGGGCCAATCTGCCGCTGTTCACGATCCAGGTAATAAAGCGGCTCCAGCGCCAGCACGGTTTCTTGCGCCGCCTCGGCACTGCTCCACTGCGCGCGGAAGCCGCCGTCGGCCTGTTCGGCCCAGGCGAACTGGCCGGTGCGTTTCGCCCCCGACACCAACGGGCGCAGATCTTCGAAATCGAGGAACAGCCGCGAGGTGCGCAGGAGCATGTCCAGCAGTTCGGCGCCACTGCTGCCTTCCAGCGGATAGCCGCTGTAATAGGCGTGGTGGGAGTGCATGGCAACCAGCAGCCTCGCGACGCGCAGATCCAGTTCGGACAGGTAGCCGGGCTGACGCATGAGCATTTCCGCCAGCGAATACATCGGTTTGACTTCGCGTAACTCGCCGCTCTTGAGCTGGGAAACCTTGAAAATATCGAGCAGCCACTTGCCGCTCACTGACGTTGGCTTGAGCTTGTAAAACAGGCGCGTGCCTGCGGTTTGCGCGCCTTCTACGGCGGGCTTGGCCGGCACCGGAATTGTCGAAAGCCAATGTTCCAGCGCCCGACCCAGCGGGATCTGTGCGTCACTTTCAGACGCACTATGATCACTGCCCTGCAGGTGATAAAGCACCGCAGCGCAATGCTTGCAGTCGATAGCGACAGGACAGGTGCACAGGCAACGCAAGCTGACGGAGCCCAGCCGATCTTCGGACAGGTAAATGGTTTGTTGATACGCCTGATCTTGCGAACCGACGCAGAACGCTTCGATCTTTCTGTCATCGATCTCGATGATCTCTACTCGATCATCGGCGGCATAAGCGCGAGCCTTGGCCAGCGCGCTGCTAGTGAATGCCTGAGTCCAGGCCGACGACTTGAGCCGCTCGATGAAAATGCTCATGGGCAGCCCTTAGCCGGCCAACACCCGCGCCAATGTCGACTTCACCTTACCCATGCCGTCATGCAACGCCTGCTCGATCTCGGCCATGGTGATCACTTCGGTGGTCTTGCCCGCTGCCGGGTTCACTACCAGCGCCAGACAGGCGTAATCCAGATCCAGTTCACGCGCCAGCACCGCTTCCGGCATGCCGGTCATGCCGACGATGTCGCAGCCATCACGCTCCAGTCGCACGATCTCGGCGACCGTTTCCAGACGCGGGCCTTGGGTGCAGGCGTAAACGCCTTGATCGCTGAACTCGCAACCTTCAGCAGCCACGGCGGCAATCAATTGCTGACGCAGCGGTTCGCTGTAGGGAAAGCTGAAGTCGATGTGGGTGACGTGCTCCAGATCATCGGCGAAATAGGTGTGCTCGCGGCCGCTGGTGTAGTCGACGATCTGATGTGGCACGCAGAAATGCCCGGTGCCCATCGCCGGATGAATCCCGCCGACGGCATTCACCGCGATGATCGCTTCGGCGCCGGCCTGCTTCAGCGCCCACAGGTTGGCGCGGTAGTTGACCTTGTGCGGCGGGAAGCGATGCGGGTGGCCGTGACGGGCGAGGAACAGCACTTCCTTGCCGGCGTATTCGCCGATCTGCACGTCGGCCGATGGCGCGCCGTAAGGTGTGTCGACTGCCAGCGACTGGCGAATGCTCAGGCCTTCGAGTTGAGTCAGGCCGGTGCCACCGATGATTGCGTAAACGGTCATAACGAAAAATCCTTAATCGATCAGTTGAGCGTCTTTGAGCGCGCCGATGGCGGTGAGCCAGCGCGGATCCTGGCGATATTCGGTGCTGGCAATGGCCTGACCGCGCATACGAGCGATTCGGGCGGAGGGCTTGACCTTCATCCGTTGCGCGGCGCTAAGGGCGAGTTCGGCAGCGGCGCGGTCGTTGCACACCAGGCCCATGTCGCAGCCGGCAGTCAGCGCAGCTTCGATGCGGCTGGCGGCGTCGCCGACCACGTGAGCGCCGGCCATCGACAGGTCGTCGCTGAAGATCACGCCGTCGAACTGCAACTCGCCGCGCAGGATGTCCTGCAACCAGCGGCGGGAGAAACCGGCTGGCTGCGAATCGACCTGCGGATAGATAACGTGCGCCGGCATGATCGCAGCCAGTTGTTTGCTGAGTCTGGCAAACGGCACGAGATCGTTGGCGCGGATCTCGTCGAGGCTGCGTTCGTCATTCGGGATCGCCACGTGGGAATCGGCTTCGGCCCAACCGTGACCAGGGAAGTGCTTGCCGGTGGCCGCCATGCCCGCGCTGTTCATGCCGCGAATAAATGCCCCGGCAAGGACTGCGGCGCGCTCGGGATCGCCTTCAAAGGAACGGGTGCCGACCACGGCGCTGCGCTGGTAATCGAGATCGAGTACCGGGGCGAAGCTCAGGTCGAGGCCGACCGCCAGCACTTCGGTGGCCATGATCCAGCCACATTGTTCGGCGAGGTATTCGGCATTCGGGTTGTCGGCGATGGCGCGCATGGCCGGCAGGCGCACGAAGCCCTGACGCAGACGCTGCACACGACCGCCCTCTTGATCCACCGCCAGCAGGAGATCCGGGCGAATCGCGCGGATCGCGGCGCTGAGCTCACGCACCTGGCGCGGATGTTCGATGTTACGGGCGAAAATAATCAGGCCGCCCACTTCAGGCTGACGCAACAATTGGCGATCTTCGGCCGTCAGCCAGGTACCGGCGACGTCCACCATCAACGAGCCTTGCAGGCCAGCAGTCATAGAGATTCCTTGAAAACGAAAAACCCGATGCGCAGAAAATCGCTACCGTGAGCAGTGCTCGGCAGGTCGGCAATTTCTGTTTGGATCGGGTTCAGAACGAGAGTCGGCATGGGCGGCTAGCTTAGCGGATACAAGCTGCCGCGCCCACCCGTGCGC
Organism: Pseudomonas sp. PS01303; assembly: GCF_029959385.1. Taxonomy (NCBI): domain Bacteria; kingdom Pseudomonadati; phylum Pseudomonadota; class Gammaproteobacteria; order Pseudomonadales; family Pseudomonadaceae; genus Pseudomonas; species Pseudomonas sp. PS01303. The sequence continues at coordinate 11,182 of NZ_JASCPK010000046.1, read as the reverse complement.
GGTTAAACCTTGGCGGCGACCGGCGTTGATTTGCTGCGCGGACGCAGTTGCGCGGTGGCCATGGCCGTGTCGGTGACGCCGGTTTCTGCGCGCATGCCCGCGGCGAGGAACGGCACCATCAGGCGCATGACTTGTTCGATGGAAGTGTTGACGCCGAAATCGGTCTCGGCAATCGCCCGCAACGCCTTGATACCGGACATGCTGAACGCCGCAGCGCCGAGCATGAAGTGCACGCGCCAGAACAGTTCGATGGGTGGAATACGCGGCGCGGCTTCGTTGACCAGCAACATGTAGCGACGGAATACCTTGCCGTACATATCTTCCAGATAACGGCGCAAGTGGCCCTGGCTCTGGCTGAACGCGAGGCCGAGCAAACGCATGAAAATGGACAGATCGTTGCCGCTGCGGGGCTGCACCACGAGGGCTTGCTCGACGAGGATTTCCAACAGTTCTTCGAGGGTCGGCTTGTTCTCAGGCTTGGCCTGACGGCGCTCCAGCTCTTTATCGAGGCTGAGGCAGAACGGCCCGAGGAAGCGCGAGAAAACCGCCTGTATCAGGGCCTTCTTCGAACCGAAGTGATAGTTCACTGCTGCCAGGTTGACGCCAGCCTTGCTGGTGATCAAACGCAATGAGGTTTCCGCGAAACCTTTCTCCGCGAACAACTGCTCGGCAGCATCAAGAATGCGTTCAACGGTTTCCGACTGGGCCATGGCTACTCCGCCTGACAAACACTTGTTTGAAACATACGTTTCAGCCTATGCCTTGTCAAGCCTGCCAGTTCGTTTTGGGAATGGTCGGTCAGCTATTTAACCACACAAGCCCGGCGCTTTTATAAGCAGTGCTGCCGACCGTCCGGCGGCAGGCAAAAAAACGGGCATTGCCAAGAGCGTTTCACTGTATATAATCCCAGTCACTGTATAAAAAGACAGAGCGATCATTATGCTAAAGCTGACGCCACGCCAAGCCGAGATTCTGGCCTTTATCAAACGTTGCCTCGAAGACAACGGTTATCCGCCAACCCGTGCGGAAATCGCTCAGGAACTGGGCTTCAAGTCGCCTAACGCGGCAGAAGAACACCTCAAGGCGCTGGCCCGCAAAGGCGCCATCGAAATGACCCCGGGCGCCTCTCGTGGCATTCGCATCCCTGGCTTCGAAGCCAAGGCTGACGACTCTACCCTGCCGGTCATTGGCCGTGTCGCTGCCGGTGCGCCGATCCTCGCTCAGCAGCACATCGAAGAATCCTGCAACATCAATCCCGCCTTCTTCCACCCGCGCGCCGACTACCTTTTGCGCGTGCACGGCATGAGCATGAAGGACATCGGCATTTTTGACGGTGACCTGCTGGCCGTTCACACCACTCGCGAAGCGCGCAATGGTCAGGTGGTTGTCGCCCGTATCGGCGATGAAGTGACCGTCAAACGCTTCAAGCGTGAAGGCAGCAAAGTCTGGCTGATGGCCGAAAACCCTGAGTTCGCCCCTATCGAAGTCGACCTGAAAGATCAGGAACTGGTGATCGAAGGCTTGAGTGTCGGCGTTATCCGCCGCTAAAGGAGGCTTTATGCAGTTCCCACACACACCTCAGCAAACACAACTGCCTTTATTCGAAGCGTTTCTGGCGCAACCGATGGCGCCGATCCTCAAAGAAGTGGTCGAGCGTGAATGGAATGCCGAACCTGAAGTATTCAGTGAGCTGTCTCTGCGCGGTGCGGCCGGGAACTGCCTGAACCTGCTCGCCCCGATCCTTCGCGAATTGAGCGAGGATCAGGACGCTCGCTGGCTGACGCTGATCGCGCCGCCTGCCAGCCTGACGCAAACCTGGCTGCGCGATGCCGGCCTGAACCGCGAACGCATTCTGCTGCTGCAACCGCGCGGCACGCAAAGTGCTCAGCAGTTGGCGTGCGAGGCATTGCGTCTGGGCCGCAGTCACACAGTGGTGACCTGGCTCAACCCGCTGAACACAACCTCACGTCAGCAACTGATCAGCGCGGCCCGCACGGGCGACGCTCAAAGCCTGAACATTCGCTTGGGTTGATTCGCAGGTGAAATGCGCTGTGTGAAGCGCAGGGCTTCTCCAAGGACAGAGAAGCCGATCTGAAGCGGTACCGATAAAAACGAAAAGCAGGCAGGGATCAGTGAAGAACCCGTGGCCCCTCTTCCTTATCAAACTCACCTTCAATCATCCGGCCGGCCATCTGCACGCCGACGCTCAACATCGCCTTGGCGATTTCCACGTGCTGACCCTGAAGGAAAGTCTTGGCATCCTCGGAGAAATCCAGAGTCACCAAAGAACCTTCGTCCTCAGCCCTGCGCAGTTCGATTCGGCCGTCTGGTAACTCGACAATTTCTAGAAAGGACGTTGGCATATAGGTCTGTTCTCCACGAAAGGCAGGGATTATATAGACATCATTCAGGATTCGCTCGGGATCTTGACCAGCAGCATGTTTCAGATTGCCACCGTCTCAATCGACTTCAGCACTCGTTCAGCCCTTCACGAAAACGAATCGCCAAACCTTTCAGATTCTGCCGCCAGCTCTCCAGCTCCTCTCGGCCCAACTCTTCTGGCGCCTCTTCTTCATCCAGATTGATCGCCTGAATCAGCGGCTGGGTCACGTCGCCCTTTGGCTTGTGTGGCACCCGCGGAGGCTGAAACAGTGCCGAATGCGCCGCCAACAGTTTCGCCAGCCAGGTTTCAGGATTACCCGCCAACTCGACCATTTCGGCCATTTCGGGAATCGCGATCGACTCCAGCACTTCGCGCGTCAGCAGCATCTCTGCCCGTGGCGCATTGGCCTGAGGTAGACGATAGAACCCGGCGATCTCGTGGCACAGGCCCAGCAAAGCGCCGTAGAGGTGGAACAACGCCGATTCACGCCCGGCCTGAATCAGCGCCAGAGAATTCATCGCCCGCCCTTCTTCAGCGCGAGCTAGGGCTTCCAGCGACAGGCCGGCGAAATAGATCTTCTGATTGGTACGAGTATAGAGTTCGTGAGCCATGACGGCGCTCTCCACAACGAAATAATTGCTTCACACAGGCCGGACAGTGTCGTGGATCAGCCGATCCCACCGCAAGCAGAAAACAAAAAGGCCGCATGAAAACCCGAGGGTTTGCATGCGGCCTTTTCAGTATCGGACTAACGCTTACTCGGCCTTGGCCTTCGTACGCTTGTCTTCAACCGTCCACTTGCCGCCGTCGTAGTAAGCTTTCCAACCGGTAGGCTTGCCGTCGACTTCGGTCTGCACGTATTGCTCCTTGGTCTTGCGGCTGTAGCGAATAACCGCCGGCAGACCATCAGGATCCTTCTTCGGCGCGTCGCAGAGGAAGTGGTACTTCGGATCGATTTCGTCCTTGTGCGGCACAATCTCGATCACCAGCGGAGCACGGGTCTCGCGGTTTTTCGGGAACTGACTCGCCGCGAGGAACAGGCCGGAGGCACCGTCGCGCAGGATGTAGGTGTCGTTGACCTTTTCGCATTTCAGCTCAGGCATCTTCACCGGATCCATCTTCGGCGGCGCCGCGTCACCGCTTTTCAGCAGCTTGCGGGTGTTCTTGCACTCAGGGTTGGTGCAACCGAAGAACTTGCCGAATCGGCCGGTCTTGAGCTGCATCTCGCTGCCGCACTTGTCGCATTCCAGGCTCGGGCCTTCGTAACCCTTGATGCGATAGCTGCCCTCTTCGATTTCGTAGCCAGCGCAATCCGGGTTATTACCGCAGATGTGCAGTTTGCGCTTCTCGTCGAGCAGGTAAGCGTCCATCGCTGTGCTGCAGATCGGGCAACGATGCTTGCCGCGCAGTACCAACGACTCCGACTCGCCCTCATCGTCCGCAGCGATTTCATCGCCCGGCACCAGGTTGACGGTGGCCTTGCAGCGTTCTTTCGGTGGCAGGCTGTAGCCCGAGCAACCAAGGAACACGCCGGTCGATGCGGTTCGAATCTGCATCGGACGACCGCAGGTCGTGCACGGAATGTCGGTCATCACCGGCTGGTTGGCACGCATGCCGTTTTCCGGGTTTTCGGCTACTTCGAGCTTCTTCTTGAAGTCGCCATAGAACTCGTCCAGCACGTTTTTCCAGTCGCGCTCGCCCTGTGCCACGTCATCGAGATTCTCTTCCATGCCGGCGGTGAAACCGTAGTCCATGAGGTTCGAGAAGCTCTCCGACAGACGCTCGGTAACGATGTCGCCCATCTTTTCCGAATAGAAACGACGGTTGTGCAGGGTCACGTAACCGCGATCCTGAATGGTCGAAATGATCGCCGCATAAGTCGAAGGACGACCGATGCCGCGTTTTTCCATTTCTTTCACCAGGCTGGCTTCGGAGTAACGCGCCGGCGGCTTGGTGAAGTGCTGCGACGGATCGAGCTTGATCAGCTTCATCACGTCGCCCTGCGCCATATCAGGCAGAACGTCGTCATCGCCCGGCTTGGCAATTTGCGGCATGACACGGGTGTAACCGTCGAACTTGAGGATGCGGCCCTTGGCACGCAGCTCGAAATCGCCAGCGCCGACGCTGACGGTAGTCGACAGGTATTGGGCCGGCAGCATCTGGCAAGCCAGGAACTGGCGCCAGATCAGCTCGTAGAGACGCTCTGCATCGCGCTCCATGCCCGCCAGCTTGCTTGGAATGGTGTTGGCGTCGGAAGGACGAATCGCTTCGTGAGCCTCTTGTGCGCCTTCCTTGCTGCTGTAGACGTTCGGCGTTTCCGGCAGGTACTTCTTGCCGAACTCGTCTTCGATGTAAGCACGCGCCATCGTCACGGCATCGGCCGAGAGGTTGGTCGAGTCGGTACGCATATACGTGATGTAGCCGGCTTCGTACAAACGCTGGGCCATCATCATGGTTTTCTTCACACCGAAACCCAGGCGGTTACTCGCAGCCTGTTGCAGGGTCGACGTGATGAACGGCGCCGAAGGCTTGCTGCTGGTCGGCTTGTCTTCGCGTTTGACGATGCTGTAGCTGGAAGCCTTGAGCTTTTCCAGCGCGGCCGTGGCCTGGGCTTCGTTCAGCGGCTTGAAGGCTTCGCCTTTTTCGCGAGCCACTTCGAAACGCACGGTCGAGCCTTTGGTGGTGCCGAGATCGGCATGCACTTCCCAATACTCTTCCGGGTTGAACGCACGAATTTCGCGCTCACGCTCCACGACCAGCTTCACGGCTACAGATTGCACGCGGCCAGCGGACAGGCCACGAGCGATCTTCGCCCACAGCAGCGGCGAGACCATGTAACCGACAACGCGGTCGAGGAAGCGACGCGCCTGCTGAGCGTTGACACGATCGATGTCCAGCTCGCCCGGCTTGGAGAACGCTTCCTGAATCGCCTTCTTGGTGATTTCGTTGAACACCACGCGCTTGTAGCGGCTGTCGTCACCACCGATGGCTTCGCGCAGGTGCCAGGCAATGGCTTCCCCCTCGCGATCCAAGTCGGTTGCGAGATAGATGGTGTCAGCATCTTTGGCGAGCCGGCGCAGCTCTTCGATGACCTTCTCTTTACCCGGGAGGATCTCGTACTTGGCTTTCCAGCCATGATCGGGATCGACACCCATACGCGAGACGAGCTGCTTGCGCGCCTTCTCTTTCGGCGAGAGCACCGGACCTTCGCCCGCAGCAGCCTTGCCGCGCTTGGCGGCTGGCTCTTTGCTGGCGCTAGCCGAACCGCTGGTGGGCAGGTCTCGGATATGGCCGATACTCGACTTCACCACGTATTGGTTACCCAGATACTTGTTGATGGTCTTGGCCTTAGCCGGGGATTCCACAATGACCAGCGATTTGCCCATGGATCAGAAAATTCCTGAATTCTAGAAGTGAAAGGCGGTTGGCGCCTGACGCGGCACCGCTATATATAGTTGATACAAGGTGAGGTCAAGCACAGGGTTCTGTGCGCACTCGCCTTATGCCTTGGAAAAAAGGCTCGGTTCAGCTTGCACCAAAGCAAAGCGTGGCACCTGCTCGCCGTCAACCTCGACCGACTCGAGAAACATGCTCAAGGGGCGTACCCAAAAGCCGTAATCGCCATACAGGGCTTGGTAAAAGACCACTTCTTCTTCGGTTTCCGAGTGCCGCGCAACACTGAATACACGGTACTGCGGACCTTTGTAATGTTGGTAGAGCCCAGGTTGTATCGGCATGTTTTGGCCCTCACTCAAATTTTTTCAAAATAAAAACAAAAATAAATCCAGAAAAACAAAAACCGGGGCACTTGGCCCCGGCTTCCATCGACGAGACGCTTAAACGCGTTCGAAGACGGTGGAGATGCCTTGGCCGAGACCAATGCACATAGTGGCTACCCCGAAGGTGCCGCTATTCTGCTTCATCACGTTCAGCAAGGTGCCGGAAATACGGGCACCGGAGCAACCGAACGGGTGACCCAGGGCGATCGCGCCGCCATGCAGGTTAACCTTCTCGTTCATCTTGTCGAGTACTTTCAGATCTTTCAGCACTGGCAGAGCCTGTGCAGCGAAAGCTTCGTTGAGCTCGAAGAAGTCGATATCGTTGATGCCAAGACCGGCACGCTTCAAGGCTTTTTGTGTTGCCGGAACTGGACCATAGCCCATGATTGCCGGATCCACACCTGCCACTGCCATCGAACGAATAACCGCCATTGGCTGGATGCCCAGATCTTGTGCGCGCTGCGCCGACATCACGATCATGCACGAAGCACCATCGGTGATCTGCGACGAAGTACCTGCGGTCACGGTGCCGCCCTTTGGATTGAAGGCAGGCTTGAGGGCCGCCAGACTTTCCAGGGTGGTTTCCGGACGAATGGTTTCATCATAGTCGAACAGCTTCAGGAAACCGTTCTCGTCGTAGCCCTGCATCGGGATGATTTCGTCTTTGAACTTGCCTTCCACGGTGGCCTTGTGGGCCAACTGGTGGGAACGCACGCCGAAAGCATCTTGCTGCTCGCGAGTAATGCCGTGCATTTTGCCGAGCATTTCAGCGGTCAGGCCCATCATGCCCGAGGCTTTCGCCGCGTACAGCGACATGTGCGGGTTCGGATCGACACCGTGCATCATGCTCACGTGGCCCATATGCTCGACGCCGCCAACCACGAACACGTCACCGTTACCGGTCATGATCGCTTGCGCAGCAGTGTGCAGCGCGCTCATCGACGAGCCGCACAGACGGCTGACGGTCTGGCCGGCCGAAGTGTGCGGGATCTGGGTCATCAGCGACGCCATGCGCGCGATGTTCCAGCCCTGCTCCAGGGTCTGGTTAACGCAGCCCCAGATCACGTCTTCGACTTCAGCCGGATCGACCTTGACGTTGCGTTCCAGCAATTTGCTGATCAGGTGCGCCGACATGTCTTCGGCGCGGGTGTTGCGGTGCATGCCGCCCTTGGAGCGGCCCATCGGAGTACGACCGAAGTCGACAATCACGACGTCTCTTGGATTCAAGCTCATAAAATTTCACTCTCGCTCAAAAGTTGGGACGCTTAACCGAAGAACCGTTGGCCGGTTTTGGCCATTTCACGCAGCTTCGCGGTCGGGTGGTACAGCGCGCCCAAATCAGCGTACTGGTCAGCCAGGGCAACGAACTCGGCAACACCGATCGAATCGATGTAGCGCAGTGCACCGCCACGGAATGGAGGGAAACCGATACCGTAGACCAGACCCATGTCGGCTTCGGCGGCGGTTTCAACGATGCCGTCTTCCAGGCAACGCACGGTTTCCAGGCACAGCGGGATCATCATCCAGTTGATGATGTCTTCGTCAGTGACTTCGCGCTGCTCGTAAACGATCGGCTTGAGCACTTCCAGCACCGACGGATCGGCGACTTTCTTCTGCTTGCCTTTCTTGTCGGCTTCGTAGGCGTAGAAGCCCTTGCCGTTTTTCTGACCCAGACGCTTGGCCTCGTACAGCACGTCGATGGCCGAACGACGGTCATCCTTCATGCGATCCGGGAAACCTTCAGCCATTACGTCACGACCGTGGTGACCGGTGTCGATGCCGACCACGTCCATCAGGTATGCCGGGCCCATTGGCCAGCCGAATTTTTCCATGACCTTGTCGATACGGACGAAGTCCACACCGGCGCTGACCAGTTTGGCGAAACCGCCGAAGTACGGGAACAGTACGCGGTTGACCAGGAAGCCCGGGCAGTCGTTGACGACGATCGGGTTTTTGCCCATTTTCTTGGCGTAAGCAACGGTGGTGGCAACAGCCAGCTCACTCGACTTCTCGCCACGGATCACTTCCACCAGCGGCATCATGTGCACCGGGTTGAAGAAGTGCATGCCGACGAAGTTTTCCGGACGCTTGAGGGCTTTCGCCAGCAGGCTGATGGAAATGGTCGACGTGTTGGACGCGAGGATGGTGTCCTCTTTGACCTTGTCTTCAACTTCAGCCAATACGGCTTGCTTGACCTTCGGGTTCTCGACAACAGCTTCGACAACCAGATCGACGTGACCGAAGTCGCCGTAGGACAGGGTTGGGCGAATGGCGTTGAGCACTTCAGCCATTTTCGCAGCGGTCATGCGACCTTTATCAACGCGGCCAACCAGCAGTTTGGCGGCTTCGGCCAGACCCTGCTCGATACCGTGCTCGTTGATGTCCTTCATCAGGATCGGCGTACCTTTGGAGGCCGACTGATAAGCGATACCGCCACCCATGATGCCAGCGCCCAATACAGCAGCCTGCTTCACGTCTTTGGCGATTTCGTCGTAGGCCTTGGCCTTTTTCTTCAGTTCCTGATCGTTCAGGAACAGACCGATCAAGCTCTGCGCAGCAGAGGTCTTGGCCAGTTTGACGAAACCGGCAGCTTCGACTTCCAGCGCCTTGTCACGACCGAAGTTCGCGGCTTTCTGGATGGTCTTGATCGCTTCAACCGGCGCCGGGTAGTTCGGGCCAGCCTGACCTGCGACGAAACCTTTGGCGGTTTCGAAAGCCATCATTTGTTCAATGGCGTTCAGCTTGAGCTTATCCAGCTTCGGCTGACGCTTGGCCTTGTAATCGAACTCGCCGGAGATGGCGCGCTTGATCAGTTCAAGAGCCGCTTCCTGCAGTTTTTCTGGAGCAACCACAGCGTCGACAGCACTGACTTTCAGCGCGTCTTCAGGGCGGTTTTCCTTACCGGAGGCAATCCACTCGATGGCGTTGTCGGCACCGATCAGGCGCGGCAGACGCACGGTGCCGCCGAAGCCTGGGTAGATGCCCAGTTTGACTTCCGGCAGACCGATCTTGGCTTTGGTCGACATGACGCGATAGTCAGCCGCCAGGCACATTTCCAGACCGCCGCCCAGAGCGATGCCATTGATGGCCGCTACGGTCGGAACATTGAGGTCTTCGAAATCGCTGAAGATCTTGTTGGCTTCGAGATTGCCAGCAACCAGCTCGGCATCCGGCAGCTTGAAGTTCTCGACAAATTCGGTGATGTCGGCGCCGACGATGAATACGTCCTTGCCACTGCTGACGATCACGCCCTTGATCGAAGCATCTGCCTTGATGGTGTCTACGGCCTGACGGAGTTCGTTCAGGGTAAGACGGTTGAACTTGTTGACGGACTCACCCTTGAGGTCGAATTTCAATTCGACGATGCCACTTTCAAGAGCTTTAACCGTGATGGCTTTACCTTCGTAAATCATCAACTGATCTCCACGATATGGAAGCTGAACAGTACACGTCGGACGCAAGCGAATGGTTTGGCAGGACGCTTCTTCGTCACTGCTGATACCCATTCACCCGGCACACCCGCCAACGCGATAGTCGGGATTCTGTAGGAGCGGTCAGTAAGACAAACGCTCAATTCATACGCCCGTTTGATTTGGGTACGTCACCTTCACGGAATTTCCGACAATTGTCAATCGCCCAAAATACGGGTTGAAATGCGACTTTGCGGTCATTTCCGCACCACGCAGACTGGCAACACGCGCCTGCATGAGAAGCCATTCATAGAATCAATAGTTAGAAAAGTCGCCCTAATTAGCGCCGAGCCTTGTTTAACAGGCTACGCTGGCTGGACTACAGGGAAAAGCGCTGAGCGCTGCAAGCGAGATTCGTTGTAAAAAGATTTACCGGCCTGCCTGGCCAACCCAGCCCGATGAATCATGTCGGGCTTTTTAATGCGCGTCTGCCGGACGATCCCCACCGTTGCAGTGGGAAAAGTCCGCGCGTCATGCCAGCGCTTTCAGAGTCGCGTCGATATCCAGCAAAACTGAGGCTTCGCCCTTCTCACCCCAATACAAGGCGATCATCTGCTTGTCGGCTTCGACTTTGAAAACGTTGCCCGGCAACTTTTCGAAATGATTAAGCAGCGCCGGATCTTCGCAGGCTTCCTGCCATTGATTGACCCACGCACCCGGCGATTTCTGCCAATACGTCCAGCACGCCGGCTGCTTGCTACGGCGCGGCCGATGATATTGCGCGCACGGGCTCGGCGGCTCTTGCGCCATCCAGTGTGGCCACTCCTGAGGCGCCAGTTGCATGGCCAGACCGATGCGGCGCGCCTCCATGCGCAGGGCGATGCGACCGCTTTGCGCACGCGATGGACGCAACCACGCCAGCGGACTCAAAACCACCAACAGGATTGACACCACCAACCAGACCGTCATATCTCTACTCCCGATTTTTGATGAGCCATTGCTCCACTTCGGAACCAATGCGCTTGAAACCAGCCATACTTAACAATATTGAACCGTCACGAGGAGCACCTCATGCCCTACACCCATATCCTGGTCGCCGTAGATCTGACTGAAGAGTGCGACCCTGTGATTCACCGCGCCCGTGAGCTATCGGTGAGCAACGGCGCCAAGCTGTCGCTCGTGCATATTGTCGAACCAATGGCCATGGCGTTCGGCGGCGACGTGCCGATGGATCTGTCACAACTGCAACAACAGCAGTTCGATCAGGCCAAGGAGCGCCTGGAGCGCCTTAAGCTCAAGTACTCCGAGCTCGAAGGCGCCAACTGCCATTTGACCTATGGCCAGCCACGTCAGGAAATCCACCACTTCGCCAAGGAACAGCAATGCGATCTGATTGTGGTTGGCAGCCATGGTCGTCATGGCCTGGCCTTGTTGCTCGGCTCCACTGCGAACGACGTACTGCACGGCGCGCCTTGCGATGTGCTCGCCGTCCACCTGGTCAAACGCTAGCCGTGTAGGAGCTGCCGAAGGCTGCGATCTTTTGATCTTGTCCTTTTAAAAACAAAGTCAAAAGATCGCAGCCTTCGGCAGCTCCTACAAAAAGCCCGGCC
>NZ_JASCPK010000045.1:0-38385 GCF_029959385.1 Pseudomonas sp. PS01303 | reverse complement strand
GCTCGCGATAGCCATCTGACAGTCAACTACTCTGTTGAATGTCAGTAAGCCATCGCGAGCAGGCTCACTCCTACATTGGTTTGCAGTGTTTTTCAGGCCAGTTATCACACAGCCCCAATTGGGCGTTTTTTTTGCAGCCTCGGGCGGGCATACTAGGCCGTCCCTTACCCTGGTGCCGCCCGCCCCTATGCTTCGCGTCCTGATCGCCCTTGCTCTGACATGCCTGCTCCAACCGGCCTTCGCTGACGAGCGCGCGCAAACCCAACAGCAGTTGGACGCCACGCGTCAGGACATTGCCGAGCTGAAAAAGCTGCTGGGCAAAGTCCAGGAAGAAAAATCCGGCGTGCAGAAAGAGCTCAAGGGCACGGAAACCGAGCTGGGCAAGCTGCAGAAGCAGGTCGATGCGCTGCAGAAAGAACTGCAGAAAAGCGAATCCGAGCTGCAGCGACTCGATGCAGAGAAAAAAAAACTCCAGAGCGCGCGCACTGAACAGCAGCGACTGATCGCCATTCAGGCCCGTGCGGCTTATCAGAACGGTCGGCAGGAGTACCTCAAGCTGCTGCTCAACCAGCAGAATCCCGAGAAATTCGCCCGCACCCTCACCTATTACGATTACCTGAGCCAGGCCCGCCTGGAGCAGTTGAAGAACTTCAACGAAACCCTGCGCCAACTGGCCAATGTCGAACAGGACATCGCCGCGCAACAGGCGCAATTGCTGGTGCAGAAAAGCAGCCTCGACACCCAGCGCGACGAACTGGAAAAAGTCCGCAAGGAACGTCAGCAGGTGCTCGCCAAGCTCAATGACGACGTAAAGGCCCGCGATCAGAAACTCGCCGCACGCGAGCAGGATCAGGCAGACCTGTCTAAAGTCCTTAAAACCATTGAAGAAACCCTGGCCCGTCAGGCCCGTGAGGCAGAAGAAGCGCGGCAGAAAGCGCTGATCGCCCAGCAGGAAGCGGAAAAAAAGCGCTTGCGTGAGGCGCAGGCGGAAAACACCGACGCCCCACGAAAACCCGCCAAATCGACGCCCGGCGCGCTGGTTTCCAGCAGCGGCGAGACCTTCGGTGGCGCTTTTGCTGCAACCCGGGGAAAACTTCCTTGGCCGGTTGATGGTCGACTACTGGCGCGCTTCGGTGAAAGCCGTGGCGACGACGCCCGTACCAAGTGGGATGGCGTGATGATCAGCGCCGCCGCCGGCAGCCAGGTGCATGCCGTGCACGGCGGGCGCGTGGTGTTCGCCGACTGGTTGCGTGGCGCCGGGCTGCTGGTGATCCTCGATCACGGCAACGGTTTTTTGAGTCTTTACGGCCACAACCAGACGCTGCTCAAGTCAGCGGGTGATGTGGTCAAAGCCGGTGAGTCGATTTCCACTGTCGGTAACAGTGGCGGTCAGGACACATCAGCGCTGTATTTCGCAATTCGTCAGCAGGGTCACCCGAGTGATCCGGCGCAATGGTGCCGCGCGCAAGGATAGGCGTTGAGTCACCTACATTAGGAGTTCGTTCGACATGCTGCATTTGTCCCGTCTTACCTCGCTGGCCCTGACGATCGCCCTGGTGATCGGCGCGCCTCTGGCGTTCGCCGCTCAACCGGCTCCGGCCGTCGCTCCGGCAGGCACAGCCGCGACCTCCAAGGCGCCGTTGCCGCTGGAAGAGTTGCGCACCTTTGCCGAGGTCATGGATCGGATCAAAGCCGCTTACGTCGAGCCGGTAGACGACAAGACCCTGCTGGAAAACGCGATCAAGGGCATGCTCAGCAACCTTGATCCGCACTCGGCCTACCTCGGCCCAGAGGACTTTACCGAACTGCAGGAAAGCACCAGCGGAGAGTTCGGCGGGCTGGGTATCGAAGTCGGCGCTGAAGACGGCTTCATCAAAGTCGTCTCGCCAATCGACGACACCCCGGCATCGAAGGCCGGTATCCAGGCCGGTGACTTCATCGTCAAGATCAACGGCCAGCCGACTCGCGGCCAGACCATGACCGAAGCCGTCGACAAAATGCGCGGCAAGATCGGCCAGAAAATCACCCTGACCCTGGTTCGCGATGGCGGCACGCCGTTCGACGTGACCCTGGCTCGTGCAGTGATTCAGGTGAAGAGCGTCAAGGCGCAGCTGCTGGAAACCGGCTATGCGTACATCCGCATCACCCAGTTCCAGGTCAAGACCGGCGAAGAGGTCTCCAAGGCTCTGGCCAAGCTGCGCAAGGACAACGGCAAGAAGCTCAACGGCATCATTCTCGACCTGCGTAACAACCCGGGTGGCGTGTTGCAGGCAGCGGTGGAAGTGGTCGACCACTTCATCACCAAAGGCCTGATCGTTTACACCAAGGGTCGCATCGCCAACTCCGAACTGCGCTTCTCCGCCACCGGCAAAGACGAAAGCGAAGCGGTGCCAATGGTGGTGTTGATCAACGGTGGCAGCGCCTCGGCCTCGGAAATCGTCGCCGGCGCCTTGCAGGATCAGAAACGCGCCGTGGTCATGGGCACCACCAGTTTCGGCAAGGGCTCGGTACAAACCGTGCTGCCGCTGAACAACGACCGCGCGCTGAAGATCACCACCGCGCTGTACTTCACGCCGAACGGCCGCTCGATTCAGGCGCAGGGCATCGTCCCGGACATCGAAGTGCGCAAAGCGAAGATCACCAACGAGGCGGACGGCGATTACTTCAAAGAAGCCGACCTGCAAGGTCACTTGGGTAACGGCAACGGCGGCGCCGACAAACCGACCGGCTCGGGCGCCAAGCCTAAAGCCATGCCGCAGGATGATGACTACCAATTGGCCCAGGCCCTGAGCCTGCTCAAAGGGCTGAGCATTACGTCCGGCCGTTGAGGATGTCTTTGCGTTTCGTCTTCGTTCTGTTGTGCTGTCTGGCGGGTGCTGCTCATGCAGAGCCCGTCAGCCCAAAGACTCACAAGGCCTACCTGAGTCTGATCATCGATGACCTGGGGCAAAACCTGCCCAGGGATCGCCGCGTGCTGGCCCTGCCCGGCCCGGTGACCACGGCGATCATGCCCGACACCCCGCACGCCACCGAATTTGCCCGCGAGGCCCATCGCGCCGGCAAGATCGTCATCCTGCACATGCCAATGGATCCGGCCACCGGGCCTTACGCCTGGCATCCCGAACTGCCCATCGAAGAACTGGAAAAACGCCTGAACGCCGCGTTCAAAATGGTGCCGTACACCGCTGGCATCAATAACCACATGGGCAGCCGCATGACTGCGCAACCAGTGGCGATGGCGTGGTTGATGGGCGAGTTGCAGCGCCGCCACAAGTTCTTCGTCGACAGCCGCACCAGTGCGCAGACCGTCGCCGCACAGCAGGCGCAGAAGATCGATCTGGCGAGCGTTTCGCGGGATGTGTTTCTTGATGATGAGCGCACGGAAGCGGCAATTTACACGCAGTTGCAGACGGCGATCAGCCTGGCGCACAAGCAGGGTTCGGCGGTGATGATCGGGCATCCTTACCCGCAGACACTGGCGGTGCTGGAGCGGGAATTGCCGAAGCTGAAGGCTCAGGGGATTGAGTGGATTGATATCCGGCAGATGATCAGTGTGCGCAGTAACAAGGCGACTGCGGCTCATGGCAAGGATGGCGTTTACCGCTGACTTTAGAAGCCCCTCACCCCAGCCCTCTCCCGGAGGGAGAGGGAGCTGACCGAGTTGATTGGGACAGCTGCACCGACTTGCAATACCGAGTCGAACTCAGGTTTTGAAAAGCACATAGATCAGCTCCCTTTCCCCCTCGCCCCCTTGGGGGAGAGGGTTGGGGTGAGGGGGTAGCGATCTGATAAGCGCTACAAATACCGTCCCATGATGTCATCCACCACACCATCCTTGCGCATCTGATCCAGCGCGGCCTGGAGCTTCTTCACGGTTTCTTCCGGCACATCTTTATTCAGCGCCAGATACAGCTCAGCGCTGTTGAAGCGCAGCACCGTCTTCAGCCCCGTCACCCCATCCTGTCGCGCCAGATAGCGCCCGGCCGGATCACCCGTCGCCCACAAATCAATCTGCCCGTTGACCAGCTTCTTGGCGTTGTCCTGATCGCGCAACACCACCACCGGCTTCAAGCCCTGCTTGGTCAGTGTCTCGGCAATCGCATCGCCCTTGTACGCGCCAATCTTGTATTTGCGCGCGTCCTCAAGGGTTTCGAGGGTGATCTTGCTGTCAGCCTTGGCCAACAGGATCCAGTCATCCGGGCCGATCGGGCCGACCCATTTGAAGAGTTTTTCGCGATCCGGCAGGCGCGCCATCACGAAGGCGCCGTAACCAGGATTTTCCAGGGCGAGCTTGTACACGCGCTCCCAAGGAAAGCGCAGGGTCAGGCTGTAAGTGACGCCGGCACGCTGGAACATTTCCCGAACGATGTCGGTGGCGATGCCGTTGATGTTTTCGCCTTGGGCGAAATTTTTGCCGTTCTTCGCCATGTTGTACGGCGGGAAGTTTTCGGTAAGGAGCACCAGATCGGTGTCGGGACTGGTTTCGGCGCGGGCCGTGTTGATGAGCAACAGAGAGGCGCTGGCGAGAACTAGAAGCAGGCGTTTGATCATGTTGGGCTACCGAAATCCATGGCGTGCCCAAGAGTGCCTTGGGTGCGCCATGGTGTCCACTGGCCTGTATCGATTTTGACGCTTAACGCATCGTGATGCCGCGTTTAGCCATGTAGGCCTTGGCTTCCTGCACGGTGTATTCGCCGAAGTGGAAAATACTCGCCGCCAACACAGCGCTGGCGTGGCCTTCGAGAATGCCGTCAGCCAAGTGCTGCAAGTTGCCGACACCGCCGGAAGCAATCACCGGAATGCCCAGCGCGTCGCTGATCGCGCGGGTCACGCCGAGGTCGAAACCGTTTTTCATGCCGTCCTGATCCATGCTGGTCAGCAGGATTTCACCGGCACCAAGGCCTTCCATTTTCTTCGCCCACTCGACGGCATCGAGGCCGGTTGGCTTGCGCCCGCCGTGGGTGAAGATTTCCCAACGCGGGGTTTCGCCCGGGCCGGAAACTTTCTTCGCGTCGATGGCGACGACAATGCACTGCGAGCCGAAATGCTGCGCCGCTTCGCCAACGAATTCCGGATTGAACACGGCAGCGGTGTTGATCGACACCTTGTCCGCACCGGCATTCAGCAGATTGCGGATGTCCTGCACGGTACGCACGCCACCGCCGACGGTCAGCGGAATGAACACCTGACTGGCCATGCGCTCGACGGTATGCAGCGTGGTGTCGCGACCATCGACGCTGGCGGTGATGTCGAGAAAAGTAATCTCGTCGGCACCCTGCTCGTCATAGCGACGGGCGATTTCTACCGGGTCACCGGCGTCGCGGATGTTCTCGAACTTCACACCTTTGACGACCCGGCCGTTGTCCACGTCCAGGCAAGGGATGATGCGTTTGGCCAGAGCCATGCTTAATCTCCGATTAAGAGTTGCAAGCTTCAAGCTTCAAGCTGCAAGAAAGAGCGGACGCGGTCGCGCTTCTAACTTGCAGCTCGCAGCTTACAGCTTGGAGCTGGTCGCGTAGCTATCGCAGAAAGCCTGGGCTTCTGCCACATCCAGCGTGCCCTCATAAATCGCGCGGCCCGTGATGGCGCCGATGATGCCCGGCGCCTTGGCGTCGAGCAGCGATTTGATGTCACCGAGATTGTGGATGCCCCCGGACGCGATCACCGGGATCTTGGTAGCGGCAGCCAGCGCAGCGGTAAACGGCACGTTGCAGCCCTGCATCATGCCGTCTTTGGCGATGTCGGTATAAACGATCGAGGAGACGCCGTCGGCTTCAAACTGCTTGGCCAGATCGATGACCTGCACGGTGCTGATTTCAGCCCAGCCATCGGTGGCGACGAAGCCGTCTTTGGCATCCAGACCAACGATGATCTTGCCCGGGAACGCGCGGCAGGCTTCAGCGACGAACGCCGGATCTTTCACGGCTTTGGTGCCAATGATCACGTAGCTCACGCCAGCCTTGACGTAGTGTTCGATGGTTTCCAGCGAACGGATGCCGCCACCGATCTGGATCGGCAGGGTCGGGTAACGCTTGGCGATCGCGGTGACCACTTCGCCGTTGACTGGCTGGCCTTCAAACGCACCGTTCAGATCGACCAGATGCAGACGGCGGCAACCGCCCTCCACCCACTTGGCAGCCATGCTCACCGGGTCATCGGAGAACACTGTGGAATCTTCCATGCGGCCCTGGCGCAGACGTACGCAGGCACCGTCTTTAAGATCGATAGCGGGAATAATCAGCATGCTTTTTCCTTCGTCAAAAGAGCGGCAAGCTGCAAGCGACTAGCTGCGAGCATGCGGTGTACCAGTTCTTGCAGCTTGAAGCTTGCGGCTTGCAGCTGCTCCTAATTTTTTTCGAGCGCCCACAGGTCGCTTTCGATGCTTTCAAACCGCTCTTTGAGGTGGGTCTGAACATCGAAAATCGCCCTGTTGTAATAGTGCGGAGCAATTTCGCGGGTAAACAGCTCAAGAATTTCCCCCGCTTCGAACGATCCCAGATCGAGTTCGAAACGGTCTTCCATGAACCGCTGAATCTTGCGATTGGCCTCGTTCTCCTGTTCGGGAGTGAGGGTCAGAATCGGCGGTTTGGTTTTCTTGGCAGCCATTTACCAGCGACCGTCCCACGCCGCGAAGTTCTGCAGCAACTGCAGGCCATGGGTATGGCTTTTCTCCGGGTGGAACTGCACGGCGAAGCGCGAGCCATCGGCCAGCGCCGCAGCGAAATCGACACCGTAATGGCCGCCACCAACCACTTGCCGCGCATTGGCGGCAGCGATGTAGTAGCTGTGCACGAAGTAGAAACGCGCCATGTCCGGAATGTCATGCCACAGCGGGTGGCTGACCTTCTGCTTCACCTCGTTCCAGCCCATGTGCGGGACTTTCAGGTGTTCGCCGTCTTCGTGCAGGTCTTTGCCGAAGAACTTCACTGCGCCCGGAAACAGGCCGATGCAGTCAACGCCATCGTTCTCTTCGCTGCTGTCGAGCAAGGCTTGCATGCCGACACAGATGCCGAGGAACGGACGATCCTGGCTGACTTCACGCACCAACGAATCGAAACCGAGGCGACGGATCTCCGCCATGCAATCGCGAATCGCGCCAACACCGGGAAACACCACGCGATCCGCTTCACGAATCACTGCTGCATCGCTGGTGATCAGCACTTTACCGGCGCCGACGTGCTCGAGGGCTTTGGCCACCGAGTGCAGGTTGCCCATGCCGTAATCGATAACTGCAACCGTCTGCATTACAGAACGCCTTTGGTCGATGGCATTTGCCCGGCCATGCGCTCATCCAGTTCGACGGCCATGCGCAGCGCGCGGCCGAAAGCCTTGAACACGGTTTCGATCTGGTGGTGGGTGTTGGTGCCGCGCAGGTTATCGATGTGCATGCTGACCAACGCATGGTTGACGAAGCCCTGGAAGAATTCCTGGAACAGGTCAACGTCGAAACCACCGACGGTGGCGCGGGTGTACGGCACGTGCATCTGCAGGCCTGGACGACCGGAGAAGTCGATCACCACGCGCGACAGCGCTTCATCGAGCGGCACGTAAGCATGACCGTAGCGACGGATGCCTTTTTTATCGCCGATGGCTTTGGCAAACGCCTGGCCGAGGGTGATACCGACGTCTTCCACCGTATGGTGGTCGTCGATATGCAGATCGCCCTTGCATTCAATATCCAGGTCGATCAACCCGTGACGGGCGATCTGATCCAGCATGTGCTCAAGAAAAGGAACACCGATATCGAATCGGGCCTTTCCGGTGCCATCAAGGTTGATCGAGGCTTTGATCTGGGTTTCCAGAGTGTCGCGCTCGACAGAAGCCTTACGTTCGGCCATCACCAGCTCCGCAAAATCATTGGGCGAAAAAGGCAGCCATTATAGGCACGCGGGGCGCAAACAGAAACACGAGAGGTGATATGGCTGACGGATAGAACGCCCGGCTGTCGCGGGTAGACATGTCCATACAAGCCATAAAGGGCAATGATCGCTCCCACGCTCTGCGTGGGAGTGCAGCCCGGGACGCTCTGCGTCCGCTTCGAATGTGACGCAGAGCGTCACGGGAGGCATTCCCACGCAGAGCGTGGGAACGATCAGGTACAGGCGACCTTAGTGAAACAGTACCGCCGTTTTCTGCAGGGTTACCCACACACCCCACGCCAACGGAATACCCACGGCCAACCAAGCAGCAATCGCCAGCGGCTTGCTGCCCGGCGCGGCTTTCCACTCCAGAACCGTGCTGGCATCAGCACCTTTGTCGTGACCCAGCGCCTGTTCGGCGGCCAGTTCAGCGTCGGTCATGAAGTACTTGTCGGCCACCGGGCGTACCAGCATGTTGCACAGGAAGCCCAACACCAGCAGGCCGGCGAGGATGTACAAGGTGATGTCGTAAGCGGCAGCGCGTTCAACGCCGATGCTCAGCTGATATTCACGCAGGTAGTTCACCAGCACCGGGCCGAGCACACCAGCCGCCGCCCAGGCCGTCAACAGACGACCGTGGATCGCGCCAACCATTTGCGTACCGAACAAGTCAGCCAGATACGCTGGAACAGTGGCAAAACCACCGCCGTACATCGACAGAATGATGCAAAACGCCGCCACGAACAGCGCCACGTTGCCCAAATGGCCCATGTTCGGAATCAGCGCGTACAGGGCAAAACCCAGGGCGAAGAACACGAAGTAGGTGTTTTTGCGGCCCAGGTAGTCCGAGAACGAAGCCCAGAAGAAACGACCACCGATGTTGAACAGGCTCAGCAAACCGGTGAAGCCCGCAGCGATCGCAGCGATCGAAGCCAACTGACCGGCATCGAGCTGACCAAACGGCACATCAACGCCCAGCAGCTTGCCGCCGAACACTTCCTGCAACAGTGGCGACGCCATGCCGAGGATGCCGATACCGGCAGAAACGTTCAGGCACAGCACCAGCCAGACCAGACGGAATTGCGGGGTTTTCCACGCCACATTCACGTGTACGTGACGATTGGTGATCATCGCGTTCGCGGCTTTCTTCGCCGGAGCGGTCCAGCCTTCAGGTTTCCAGCCGGTTGGCGGCACGCGGTACGACAGAGCGCCACCGATCATGAACACAAAGTAGATCGCGGCCATGGCCACGAAGCTCTGTCAGACGCCAACACCTTCAGCCGAGCCGAAGTGGCTCATCAGCGCCGTCGCCAACGGTGCACCGACCATCGCGCCGCCACCGAAGCCCATGATTGCCATGCCGGTCGCCATACCGCGCTTGTCCGGGAACCACTTGATCAGGGTCGAGACCGGCGAGATGTAGCCCAGACCGAGACCGATACCGCCGATCACGCCCGAGCCAATCCACATCAGCCAGATCTGGTGGGTATAAATACCCAGCGCCGAAATCAGCAGACCGCCGCACCAGCACAGTGCCGACACCACGCCAGCCTTACGCGGCCCTGCGTGCTCCAGCCAGCCACCCCAGATCGCTGCCGAGCAACCGAGGAAGATGAAGAACAGCGTGTAGATCCAGCCGAGCATGGAGATCGGCCAGTCGCATTGCGACGAAAACACTTGTGCGATGAAGCTCATGTCCGGCGCGCAAGTCACTGGCGCGGTGACGCCCAGCGCCTTGGACAGCGGCAACCAGAAGACCGAGAAACCGTAGGCCATGCCGATGCACAAGTGGATGGCCAACGCGGCCGGTGGAACCAGCCAGCGGTTGAAACCGGGCTTGGCGATGATGCGCTCCTTGGAGAGGAACGCAGGCTGGGCGGCGCTGAGGCCGTCCGCCGTAATGCTCGTGCTCATTGTGTATCCCCCAATTATTAGTATGGTTCGCCAGCCACTGTTCACCCTCGGCCTTATGCACGCAGGCATGACCGTTTTTTGGGTGAAGCTCCTTGAAGGCGCGACGTTAAGTCGCAGAGGGACGGACGAACGGGGCGAAGGTTACCATTTGCAGGTGACAGAAAAACCAAACTGATATCACCTTTTTCATGTCATCTGATCTCTACACCCGTGTAGGAGCTGCCGAAGGCCGCGATCTTTTGATCCTGTTTTTGAAAAACATCAAAAGATCGCAGCGTTCCGCAGCTCCTACACGGGGCAATTTTTGCTGAACGACGGGTGAACCAAGTCCGGAAAATGGCGTCGCAAGCGGGGGCCGAACTGCGCCTGCTGGCACCTGCCGGACATCCTGAAGCTCTGGCCATCGCGGCGAAGTTGCACGTGCCATCCGAGGTACTGGCAACATGAAGCCACACCGAACCGGGCATTTGCAGCGCTATACTCCCCGGCTAAATTACGAATTCGACTAATTACAAGGACTCGCCCATGAAAGCGTTCGGCAAAATCCTGGGTCTGGTACTTCTCGGGCTGTTGCTGATCATCGTGGCGGCAGGCTTTGCCCTGACCCACCTCTTCGATCCCAACGACTATAAAGACGAGATCCGCCAGATAGCCCGCGACAAGGCCCACATCGAGCTGACGCTCAATGGCGATATCGGCTGGAGCCTGTTCCCATGGCTCGGCCTGGAATTGCACGAGGCCAGCGTCGCCACCCTGATCAAACCGGCCGAACCGTTCGCCGATTTGCAGATGCTCGGCCTGTCCGTGCGTGTGCTGCCGCTGCTGCGCCGTGAAGTGCAGATGAGCGACGTGCGCGTCGAAGGCCTGAACCTGCGCCTGAACCGCGACAAGGACGGTCATGGCAACTGGGAAGACATTGGCAAGCTGCCGCAGCCTGCCGGTGCAACGCCACCTGTCGCAGCCAATCAAGCGGCCAGCGAAACTCAGACAACACCGGAAAAACCACCTCAGCCAATCCGCCTCGACATCGACAGCCTGACCGTCAACAACGCCCGCGTTGAATACAACGACGAGAGGACCGGCAAGCAGTTCAGCGCCGAAAGCATCCAGTTGAGCACCGGCGCGGTTCACGATTCGACCAATATTCCGTTGAAGGCCACCGCTTTCCTCAGCACCAATCAGCCGATGCTGCGGGTGCGCACCGAGCTGAACGGCGAATTGCGCATCGAGCGCGCGCTGCAACGCTACAGGTTCGAAGACATGAAATTGTCCGGCGAACTGACTGGTGATCCGCTGCAAGGCAAGGCCATGACCTTCTCGGCTCAAGGCCAGGTTTCGCTGGATAAAGCCGCGAACGTCGCCGAATGGACGGGAATCAAGATCTCCGCCAACCAATTGCGCGCCTTGGGCGAACTGAAAGCCAACGATCTCGATAAAACCCCGCAGATCACTGGCGGCCTCTCCATCGCTCAGTTCGATCTGGCGAAATTCGTCGACAGCATCGGCCAGACACTTCCAGCGATGGCCGCCGGCAGCCTGAGCAAAGTCGAACTGGTCAGCCGCATTGCCGCCACGCCAACCAGCGTCGCGTTCGACAACATCAACCTGAAAGTCGACGACAGCAGCTTCAGCGGCCGCATCGCCGTCGAGGATTTCGCCAAGCAATCGCTGCGCGCGATCCTCAAGGCTGACACCTTCAACGTCGACCGCTACTTGCCGCCGAAATCGGAAAAAGCCGCCAACGCCACGCAAGTACGTCAGGCCGAAGTCGCCAGCACCGAGGCCGATGCCATGGCCGGCGCCGGCAGTACGCCGCTGCCGGACAAGCCGACCAAAACCGCGTGGAGCACCGATCGCCTGCTGCCGGTGGAACGTCTGGCCAAGCTCAATGTGGACGCCGATCTGACTTTCGGCCAACTGACCCTCGACAAATTGCCGATCCAGAACGCCGCACTGAAAGCCACCGGCCAGGGCGGCTTGCTGACCCTGACCAATCTGAGCGGTGATCTGTACAATGGCAACTTCGCCGCCAATGGCACCCTTGATGTCCGCCAAACCGCGCCCGTGCTGAATTTGCAGACCAAGCTCAACCGCGTGCCGGTCGATAAAATCCTCGAAAGCCAAGGCAAGAATCCGCCGGTGAAAGGTCTGGTTACCCTCACCAGTAACGTCACCGGCAACGGCAACAGCCAGCAAGCGCTGATCGAAAGCCTCAACGGCAACGCCAGTTTCGTGATCAACAACGGCGTGCTGCTCAACGCCAACCTTGAACAGCAATTGTGCAAAGGCATCGCCACACTCAACCGCAAAACCCTCAGCGGCGAGCCACGCGGCAAAGACACGCCGTTCCAGGAACTCAAGGGCAACCTGACCTTCCGCAACGGCATCGCCAGCAACCCGGATCTGAAAGTGCGCATCCCCGGCATGACCGTCAACGGTGATGGCGACATCGATTTGCGCGTGCTCGGCATGGATTACCGCGTCGGCATCATCGTCGAAGGCGACACCAGTGCGATGCCGGATCCAGCCTGTCAGGTCGGCGAAAAGTTCGTCGGCATCGAGTGGCCGCTGCGCTGCCGTGGCCCGCTGGAGCTGGGCGCGAAAGCCTGCCGCGTCGACAACGATCGACTCGGTCAGGTCGCGACCAAACTGGCTGGCGACAAGCTCAGCGACAAGATCGACGAGAAACTCGGTGACAAGGTCAGCCCGGAATTGAAAAACGCACTGAAGGGGCTGTTCAAGCGATGAGATCGGAGCAGTTTTCCACGGCGGTGCTGGATTGGTTCGACCGCCACGGCCGCCACGATTTGCCTTGGCAGCAGGACATCAATCCGTATCGGGTGTGGGTGTCGGAGATCATGCTGCAGCAGACTCAGGTCAGCACCGTGCTCAATTACTTCGACCGTTTCATGGCCGCGCTGCCGACGGTCGAAGCGCTCGCCGAAGCGCCGGAAGACGAGGTGCTGCACCTGTGGACTGGCCTGGGTTATTACACCCGCGCACGCAATTTGCAGAAGACCGCGAAGATCGTCGTCAGCCAATACGGCGGCGAGTTTCCGCGCGACGTTGAAAAGCTTACCGATCTGCCGGGCATAGGCCTGTCCACTGCCGGCGCGATCGCCAGCATCAGCATGGGCCTGCGCGCGCCGATCCTCGACGGCAACGTCAAACGCGTGCTGGCGCGCTTTACTGCGCAAGAGGGCTACCCCGGCGAGCCAAAGGTGGCCAAACAGCTCTGGGCCAACGCTGAGCGCTTTACGCCCCACGATCGGGTCAACGCCTACACCCAGGCGATGATGGATCTCGGCGCCACACTCTGCACGCGCAGCAAGCCGAGTTGCCTGCTGTGTCCGCTGGAGCGTGGTTGTGAAGCGCACATGCTCGGCCTCGAAACCCGCTACCCGATTCCCAAGCCGCGCAAAGCCATCCCGCAGAAGCGCACGCTGATGCCGATGCTCGCCAACGGCGACGGCGCGATTCTGCTTTACCGTCGCCCCTCGAGCGGTTTGTGGGGCGGTTTGTGGAGCCTGCCGGAACTCGACGACCTCGACGACCTGCAACACCTCGCCGATCAGCACGCGCTGACCATGGGCGAACAGCAGGCGCTGCCGAGCCTTGTCCACACGTTCAGCCATTTCCAGCTGTCCATCGAACCCTGGCTGGTTCAGGTACAGGAAGCCGCCCATCACGTGGCCGAGGCCGACTGGCTCTGGTATAACCTCGCCACCCCGCCGCGCCTGGGCCTCGCCGCCCCGGTCAAAACCTTGCTCGAACGCGCGGCCGCCGTCTTGAATGCAGGAGAGTCGCCATGACCCGCACCGTAATGTGCCGCAAGTACAAAGAAGAACTGCCAGCCCTGGAACGCGCCCCTTTCCCGGGCGCTAAAGGTCAGGATATTTTTGACCACGTCTCGGCCAAGGCCTGGGCCGACTGGCAGAAACACCAGACCCTGCTGATCAATGAAAAGCGTTTGAACATGATGAACGCCGAAGACCGCAAATATCTTCAGGGCGAAATGGACAAGTACTTCTCCGGCGAGGAATACGCTCAAGCCGAAGGCTACGTTCCACCTGCAGAGTAAACCCCGGAAATCGGGGGTCGGATCGTAAGCGACGGAATTAATTTAAGAAATTTTAAAAAAGTCGTTGACGTAAATCCGAAAAACCCTTTTAATGCGCCCCGTTGCCCAGATAGCTCAGTCGGTAGAGCAGGGGATTGAAAATCCCCGTGTCGGCGGTTCGATTCCGTCTCTGGGCACCAAATACCGAAAACCCTGAATCGCAAGATTCAGGGTTTTTTTATGTCTGCGATTTGGCAGACGTTGAAATCGCCTGCATCTTTAGCGACCTAAACTGCCACTCCTATGCACTCACTCAAGCCTGTCATTCGCTGGCTCGACACAAGCATGCTATAGATGAGTGGTACCCTCTTGGATTGCGATTTTAACTGTACAAATGTACAGTCTCTTTCACCAAGCGGTTACCTCAAGCGACCGCTGGGCAGAACCTGTTAATGAGGTTCTTGACTAACACATTGGCGGGCCGATAATCCGGCACCATTTTCAACATGTCCCTATGGATTGGGGAAAGGGGTTCAACTGTGATCTTCAGCGAACAAAAAGTAGCCCAGATGGCGGTTTACTTTTTGCAAAAACGCGGCGGACGCATGGCCTACATAAAACTCATGAAGCTGCTTTATCTGGCTGACCGTGAGTCGATGGATCGCTATAGCGCCCCCATATCGCACGACTCGCACGTCTCGATGGCGCAGGGCCCTGTGCTGTCTACAACGCTCAACCTCATAACAGGTCAAATCCAGTCGTCTGTCTGGCGAAGCTGGGTAACCTCCGAAGCACAATTCGAAGTATCTCTAAGCCGCGGGCAGACAGACGTCGAAGATTTGGACGAGCTGTCGGATGCAGATATTGAAATCATGGAGCACGTCTGGGAACAGTTCGGGCGAATGAAGCGCTGGGAGCTCGTTGATTACACTCATGAGCACCTGCCAGAGTGGGTAGATCCGGGTCGTTCTTCAACTCCGATCAATCCTCGCGCTGTATTCAGGGCGCTTGGCAAGGACGAAGGTCAGGCAGAAATGCTGGCTCGGGAATTGTTTGAGCGAAAAAGTCTAGGAAGGGCTATTTCTGAGTTGATCTGATGCCAGGGAATATTTTAAGAAAAGGAACTCTACTGATACTCAGCGGCCCATCCAATCATCTTCACATTGTGATGAATGATCCCGTCTACTCTCATGAACATGGCTACGACGGTGTCCTGGCTGTAAATATCTCTTCGGTAAAACCAGGGATATACCACGATCCTTCATGCATCCTGACTACGAGATGCCATCCTTTCGTAAGATGGGATAGCTGGGTGGTCTATAAGGAGGCTGCCGTCTTTGACTCATCACGTTGAAAGTTGACGAGGGAGAAATCGTCGCCCATCAACCTGTTAGTGATGACTTATATGGAAGAGTTAGATCGGGATTTGATACCTCCCGACACCTTCCTAAAAAGATTGGTAGATTCATACGCCAGCATAATTTCTAGCAACATCGTCTTGGGTAGATCAGGTCATATGGATCTGCTACCTGACCTGAAAGCCAAATAAGATCAGCGATCAGCTTTGGATTAGCGGAGCAACGATGATGGAATACGACGACAAACTGATTGAAGAAACCGTGCTTGCCCTGCTGGCAACCTTCAGCTTCAATAACGGCAATTCTTGGAAAGGTTTCGACTTCGAGGTCATGAATCGGCTTCATGAACATGGCTTCATCAGTGACCCGGTGAACAGGAAGAAATCGGTTTGGTTAACCGCTGAAGGGCTGGAACGAGGCAGACAGTTAGCTGATCGACTGTTTGGAGATGAGGCTCAAGCTGAGCATGTATCGGACTCGGATTCCTGACTTCAGAATACGACGACACGCCAAATGTAAAATCTCGTCTTCCACCAAATACCAAAAACCCTGAATCGCAAAATTCAGGGTTTTTTATGTCTGCGATTTGGTAAGGCACGGTTTCATATCGACGGAATCGATCGTGGTTTGCTGCGCCTTGGCCATCAAACTGCTGAGTGTTGAAAGCAACCCATTGCGCGTTGTGCTCTCGCAGGCAGTGGCCTCGTTTTGAGCAGCATCACGCCGCAACCATGAAAACCCGCGATCCCATCCCCAGAGATCCGCCCTTACGGAAGAGGGTCATCCTAGATGAATCAGAAACGAACTCGCATCCCCCTGCCCCATCCGCCGCCACCTCGGGAAAGCCTGGTATCGAGAGGACTGGCGATCATGATCAGCGTGTTTCTGATCAGCACCGGCGCGCTGCTGTGCTACTCGGCCATCGACGGCTTGATTCACGACACCATCACCACCGCCACTCGCGGCGGGCCGGCCAAGGTCTACACCCTCGCCGGGCAACCGGGCGCGTACTGGTTTCATATCGTTTTTGAAGGATTTTTTGGCGGATTGCTGCTGGTCGCAGGGGTGGCGTGGCATAAACTGACGCGTATCGGCAGACCCGCGAGCAGGGCCCGGCGTAAATACCGGTAGCACTTGACGCTCGTAAGAAATGGACTACAGACCATGCCCGCCAACGTCCTTTTCCTCGGCAGTGTCCTGCATGACCAATCGCCTCTTCCTGCGGATTTCACCGTCTCTCCCGACATACTCAAACGGCGACGCCGGGCATGCTTTTGCGTCTGTTCACAATGAAGCGGAAGACCCGATGAGCCAGTTAAAACCTGCTGACACGCAAGACCCGAAAATCGATTCATTGCTGGGGGAGCTTGGCGAGTTGATTCGTCAGGCACGGCAAAAAGTGCTGCGAGCGGTTGATACGATTCAAGTGCAGACCTGCTGGCAGATCGGCCGGCATATCGTCGAGTTTGAGCAACAGGGTGCCCAGCGTGCGGGCTATGGAAAGCAGTTGCTGGCTCTGCTGGCGAAGGATCTGACGGCGCAGTTTGGTAAAGGGTTTGATGAACGTAATCTGCGATACATGCGCAGCTTTTATCAGCTGTTTCCAATTTGGAACGCAGTGCGTTCCGAATTGAGCTGGACCCACTACCGTCGGCTGTTAGGAGTGAACAATGAAAAGGCTCGCCATTGGTACATGGACGAGTGCGCCAACCTGAACTGGTCAAGCCGCGCCCTCGATCGCCAAATCCTGACGCTCTACTACGAGCGGCTCCTCATGAGTCGAGACAAAGCCGATGTGATCGAAGAAGCCACCACCAACATCGAAGCGATGAAATGTAATCCGCGTGAATTCATTCGTGATCCGGTGATGCTCGAGTTTCTCGGCCTGCCGTCAGCCGGCAAGGTCAGGGAAAGCAGTCTCGAACAAGCCCTCATCGATCACCTCCAAGGCTTTTTGCTCGAATTGGGCAAAGGCTTTTCCTTCGTTGCTCGCCAGCAACGCATCAGTACCGACGGCGTCGATCTGTACATCGATCTGGTGTTCTACAACTACCTGCTCAAATGCTTTGTGATCATCGATCTCAAACGCGGCAAGCTCAGCGCCCGCGATGTCGGGCAGATGGACATGTATGTGCGCATGTATGACGAGCTGATGCGCAGCGAGGGCGACAAGCCGACAGTCGGGATTATTTTGTCTGCCGAAAGCAACGATTCGGTGGCGCGCTATTCGATGCTCAAAGGCAACGAACAACTGTTCGCCAGCAGCTACAAAACGATATTGCCGAGTGAAGAAGAGTTGCGCGCAGAACTCAATCGCGAACAGGCCTTGATCGAAGAACGCATGCTGACTCAATCCACTGAATAAACCCTACGGATTGTTCCCGGGCGGCGCGGAGACTATCGTTGGCAGCTTACCCGCCAAGGTCGAGAGTCATGAGCTGTCAGGACATGCCCGCAACGCAGGATGTGCAGTCAAGGTCGCCGATTTTGAATACTGCTCAAGGCGAGCCTTTCAAAGAATCGGCTACCGACGGCTATGTGCTGGGCGGTTTCACTTGGCGTCACACATCCCCCGATGCCCAGCGCCCGGTGGTCATCATCAATGCCGCCACCTCCGTGCGCTGCCGCCACTACTCGCGATTCGCCGCCTATCTGTTCGCCAATGGCTTCGACGTCATCACCTACGACTACCGCGGCATTGGCGAATCGCGACAGGCTTCGATCAAAGGCCTGAACGCTTCGTGGACTGATTGGGGCGCGCTGGATTTCGAGGCGATGCTCAAGCGTGCGCAACGTGAGTTTCCCGGTCAGCCGATTGACGTGGTCGGGCACAGTTTTGGCGGTTGCGCGGCGGGCTTGGCCGAGTCCGGGCGAGTTATCCGACGGTTGGTCACTGTCGGCGCGCAGTTCGCCTACTGGCGAGATTACGCGCCCGAGCATCGCTGGCGCATGTTTGGCAAATGGCATCTGCTGATGCCGTTGATGACCCTGTTCTGCGGCTACTTCCCCGGCAAACGCCTCGGCTGGCTGGAAGACACACCGACGGGCGTCGTGCGCGACTGGAGCACGCCTGCCCCGCGTTTTGAAGGGCGCCCAAGCGGTCGCGCACTGATGAAAAAAACCGGCACCCTGCCCTTCGCCAATGTCCGCGCGCAGACGCTGGCCATCAGTATCAGCGACGATCCCTACGGCACAATTGCGGCCATCGAACGCCTGCTCGGCTACTTCAGCAACGCTTCAAAAACCCACCTGCGCATCGAGCCGCAAGACATCGGCGAACAACAAGTCGGACATTTCGCCTTTTTTCGCAGCGCATACCAAGCCACACTATGGCCCATCGCTCTGAC
Organism: Pseudomonas sp. PS01303; assembly: GCF_029959385.1. Lineage (NCBI taxonomy): Bacteria > Pseudomonadati > Pseudomonadota > Gammaproteobacteria > Pseudomonadales > Pseudomonadaceae > Pseudomonas > Pseudomonas sp. PS01303. The sequence continues at coordinate 19,847 of NZ_JASCPK010000045.1, read as the reverse complement.
CTGGCTGCACACCGGCGCACTGGCCCCCGACACACCGGGACGGCAAGTCCCGCGCAGCTGAGCCCTCTCAACGCACGACGGAACACATCATGGCCTCCGCCAACAAGCAGCAAAAACGCGCCACCCGGGCCAAAGCCAAGGCCAAGCAGAACCGCACCAAACGCGCTGAAGCGCCGGTCGAGCTGGATCCGAACGACGACCGCATCGACTTCGAATCGGTGGATCTGACCGAGCTGTTCAAGAAAATGATCGACGCCGAGAAGATCAGCCAGCAAGCCCTGTGCACCGCGTTCCTCGAAGACCCGCTGCTGGAGCTGGTTTATGAGCAGGAAGGCGAAGAAGGCGCGATGGACTTCATCCTCGCCGCGCTGATCGAGTTTCGCCAGTGGTCGCAGGAAACCGATGAGGCCGGTGCGCTGGCATGGATCGAATCACCGGCCTTCCAGGCCGACTATGTGGCGGCGTCCGACGCGATCGCCGCAAACACCCAACAGAAGAACTGAGCTCCCATGGCATCCCTGAACAAGCAACAGAAACGCGCCAAACGCGCCAAGGCCAAAGCCAAACAAATCCGTATGGTCGGCCGCAAGCCGCTGGAGCAGGACGAAGACCTCGACCACCTCGCCGAGCCGGTGCCGGAATACGTCCTGGCGATGTTCAGCAAAATGCGCGACGCCGAAGCCATCAGCCGCAACGAAATGCTGCTGACCCTGCTGCGCGAACTGGCGTTCGTCATCGTTGATCATCCTGAACTGCTGGACATGGAAAACGCCGACAACGAAGGCATGGCCGCCACTCACCTGGCCGCCGACATGCTGATCGACTACCGCATGTGGGCCGAAGGCGTAACGATCGAAGAAGCCCAGGCCTGGCTGAGCGAGCCACAGTTCATCACCGATTTCGGGGTTGCGCTGGATGCTTATGGCAAGTCGGTGGAAGCACAGGAAGACAAGAGCGAATAAACATCGCTCAAAAACAAAAACGGCCGCTAGTCATCACTGACAGCGGCCGTTTTGCATTACGCGTTACGGATCAGTTCAACACCACCGCGCCACGTTTTTCCAGCTTGCGACGGCGTGCGACCAGCAGACCGGCAGCCACCACCATCAGGCTCAGCAGGCCAGTCGCGAGGATCTCCACGCGATGCGCTTCCTGGAACAGCATGATCGTCAGGGCCGCGACGATGAAGATGATCACCGCGTAGGTCAGGCCCGGGAACAGCCACATGCTGAAGACGATTTTCTCGCCGCGTGCCATGCGCTGTTTGCGCATACGCAGTTGCGAGAAGGCGATTACCAGGTACACCAACAGTGCGATCGCGCCGGAGCTGGCCAGCAGGAACTCGAACACGGCGGCCGGGGCCACGTAGTTGGCGAACGTGCAGAGGAACGCTGCGCCAGTCGACAACATCACCGCCCAGTAAGGCGTGCCGCTTTTGTTGGTGCGGGTCGACATGGCCGGGGCATCGCCACGCTTGCCGAGGGAGAAGAGCATGCGCGACGAGGTGTAGAGCGCTGAGTTCAGGCAGCTGGTCACCGCGACCAGAACGACGATGTCGACGATCATTTTCGCGTTAGGAATGCCCATGCGCTCAAGCACGGTCTGGTAGGAACCGAGGTTGGCCAGCGTAGGATCGTTCCACGGCACCAAGGCCACAACGATGAAGATCGACACGAGATAGAACAAGCCGATCCGCCAGATCACCGAGTTGGTGGCCTTGGAGATTTGCTTGCCCGGGTTCTTCGATTCCGCGGCCGCGATGGTCACGATCTCGGTACCCATGAAGGAGAACATGGTGGTCAGGATTGCACCCAGCACCGCGCCCATGCCGTTTGGCAGGAAGCCGCCGCTGTCGAACAGGTGCGACACACCGCTGACCTGGCTGTTCGGCAGGAAGCCGAAAATGGCGGCAAGACCAAGGCCGATAAAGCCGATGATCGCCAGCACTTTAATCAGCGCAAACCAGAATTCGAACTCGCCGTAATTCTTCACGCTGAACAGGTTGGTGACCGTGAGCAACATGGTGATGATCAGCGCGAAAGCCCAAATGCCTACGCCCGGGAACCATGCGTGGAGGATGGTCGCGGCGGCATTGGCTTCCAGCGGAATCACCAACACCCAGAACCACCAGTACAACCAGCCGATGGTGAAACCGGCCCAGTGCCCGATGGCACGGTCGGCGTAAGTCGAGAACGAACCGGTGTCCGGCGAGGCAACAGCCATTTCGCCGAGCATGCGCATCACTAACACCACCAGGGTACCGGCGGCGGCGTAAGCCAGCAGCACGGCAGGGCCGGCGGCAGCGATGGCGTGGCCGGAGCCAACGAACAGACCGGCGCCGATCACACCGGCGATCGACAACATGGTCACATGACGCGGTTTGAGCCCTTGTTCAAGGCCATTGGAGCTTGGGGTACTGCTCATCGAAACTACCTTTGCGAGGAAAGCGATTCAGTCCGTCCTGTCTGGTGTGTTCTTTCTCGTAAAAAGAAACCAACAGGGCGTTCCGGATTCTGCACGCAATAAATGCGCCAAAATGTTTCAAAGTCTTCTGGATCGCGGCTTTGCGTGCGACCGGACGGTCATCGCAAGTCCTTGAGATTAATGGCTATTCGCCAGAACGTTACCCTGCGACTCACTTTCAAGACAAATCAGCGCACCAGAAACACACTGAAAAAGTGTGGGATGCACAATAAAAGAGCGAATCCTGTACGTTCGGCCGGATAGCGCTTCCAACACCCCGCCAAAGCTGGCAACATCGCGCCTTTTTTTACGCGACACCCACGGGTTTGCACGATCAAACACCCGTTCGGTTGTTGATGGGGCGACAGTCTGCTGTGCCGATGCGACAACCTGCCACATGCCACCCGTTAACCGCTCGTAGCGCTGTTGGCTGCCATTGAAACGCTATGCTAGCTTGGCCGCCTCGCCAGGAAGGCCACCCAACAGCTGGAGCGCAACATATATGAGGAACGCACATGGCTGAGGCCACGCCCGCGCTTGAAATCCGCAACTTGCACAAACGCTACGGACAGCTTGAGGTGCTCAAAGGCATCTCGCTGACCGCCCGCGACGGCGATGTGATCTCGATCCTCGGTTCCTCCGGTTCCGGCAAGTCCACGTTCCTGCGTTGCATCAACCTGCTGGAAAACCCGCACCAGGGCCAGATTCTGGTGGCCGGTGAAGAACTCAAGCTCAAGGCTGCCAAGAATGGCGAACTGGTTGCCGCCGACGGCAAACAGATCAATCGCCTGCGCTCCGAGATTGGTTTTGTGTTTCAAAACTTTAATCTGTGGCCGCACATGAGCATCCTCGACAACATCATCGAGGCACCGCGCCGCGTGCTCGGCCAAAGCAAAGCCGAAGCCATCGAAGTCGCCGAAGCGCTGCTGGCCAAGGTCGGCATCTCCGACAAACGCCATGCGTACCCGGCGCAATTGTCCGGCGGTCAGCAACAACGCGCGGCGATTGCCCGCACGCTGGCGATGCAACCGAAGGTGATTCTGTTCGACGAGCCCACCTCGGCGCTTGACCCGGAAATGGTTCAGGAAGTACTTAGTGTCATCCGCGCGTTGGCCGAAGAAGGCCGCACCATGCTGCTCGTGACCCACGAAATGGGCTTCGCCCGTCAGGTCTCCAGCGAAGTGGTGTTCCTTCACCAAGGCCTTATAGAAGAGCAAGGATCGCCACAGCAGGTGTTCGAAAACCCGCTTTCGGCGCGCTGCAAACAATTCATGTCCAGCAACCGCTAACGGAGCAACATGCATGCAGAACTATAAAAAGGTCTTCCTGGCCGCCGCCGTCACCCTCGCGTTCAGCGCCGGTGCCATGGCTGAAACCCTGAAGATGGGCATCGAAGCGGCTTACCCGCCGTTCAACAACAAAGACGCCAGCGGCAACGTGGTCGGCTTCGACAAAGACATCGGCGACGCCCTGTGCGCAAAGATGAAAGTCGAATGCAGCGTGGTCACGTCCGACTGGGACGGCATCATTCCGGCCCTGAACGCGAAGAAGTTCGACTTCCTGATCTCCTCGCTGTCGATCACCGAAGAGCGCAAAGGCGCGGTCGATTTCACCGACCCGTACTACTCGAACAAGCTGCAGTTCATCGCACCGAAAAACGTCGACTTCAAAACCGACAAGGACTCGCTGAAAGGCAAGACCATCGGTACTCAGCGTGCAACCCTGGCCGGTACCTGGCTGGAAGACACCTACGCCGATGACATCAAAGTCAGCCTCTACGACACCCAGGAAAACGCCTACCTCGACCTGACCTCCGGTCGTGTCGACGCGATCCTCGCCGACAAGTACGCCAACTATGACTGGCTGAAAAGCGACGCGGGCAAGAACTACGAGTTCAAAGGTGACCCGGTCGTAGAAAGCGACAAGATCGGCATCGCTGTGCGCAAAGGCGACCCACTGCGTGAGAAGTTGAACGCTGCCCTGAAGGAAATCGTCGCCGACGGTACCTACAAGAAGATCAACGACAAGTACTTCCCGTTCAGCATCTACTGATCCTGACCTGTGGGACTGGCGCCGTGATGCAACGGCGCCGGCTCCCGACTTTGCCTGCCGCAATTTGAACAGAATTCCATGATTATCGACCTCTACGGATTCGGCCCGGCCCTCGCTGCCGGCGCGCTGATGACCGTCCAACTGGCCCTCACGGCCCTGTGCCTGGGACTGGTGCTCGGTCTGCTCGGCGCCTTGGCCAAGACTTCCCCGTACAAGCCGCTGCAATGGCTTGGCGGCACTTATTCGACCCTCGTGCGTGGCGTCCCGGAATTGCTCTGGGTGCTGTTGATCTACTTCGGTACGGTCAACCTGATGCGCGCCCTCGGTGAGTTCTTCGGCAACCCCGACCTGCAACTCAACGCCTTCGCCGCCGGTGTGATCGCTCTGGGCCTGTGCTTCGGCGCTTACGCCACGGAAGTGTTCCGTGGTGCAATCCTCGCCATTCCCAAAGGCCACCGTGAGGCCGGCCAGGCCCTGGGCCTGTCGAAATGGCGGATCTTCACCCGGTTGATCATGCCGCAGATGTGGCGCATCGCCCTGCCCGGTCTGGGCAATCTGTTCATGATCCTGATGAAAGACACCGCGCTGGTCTCGGTGATCGGCCTGGAAGAAATCATGCGTCACGCGCAAATCGGCGTGACCGTGTCGAAACAACCGTTCACCTTCTATATGGTCGCCGCGATCATGTACCTGGGCCTGACCGTGCTGGCGATGACCGGCATGCACTTCCTGGAAAAACGCGCCGCTCGCGGCTTTGCGAGGAGCGCTTAAATGAACTGGGAAGTCATCATCAAGTGGCTGCCGAAACTGGCGCAGGGCGCGACCCTGACTCTGGAACTGGTGGCCATCGCTGTCATCGCCGGTTTGCTGCTGGCGATTCCGCTAGGCATCGCCCGCTCTTCGAAGCTGTGGTACGTGCGCTCGCTGCCTTACGCGTACATCTTCTTTTTCCGTGGCACGCCACTTTTGGTTCAGTTATTTCTGGTTTATTACGGTTTGGCGCAGTTCGACGCGGTGCGTGCAAGTGCGTTGTGGCCGTACCTGCGCGATCCGTTCTGGTGCGCCACGGTGACCATGACCCTGCACACGGCGGCGTACATCGCCGAGATTCTGCGCGGGGCGATTCAGGCGATTCCGCCGGGCGAGATCGAAGCGGCGCGGGCCTTGGGCATGTCCAAGCCGAAAGCGATGTTCTACATCATCCTTCCGCGCGCGGCGCGCATCGGCCTGCCGGCCTACAGCAACGAAGTGATCCTGATGCTCAAGGCCAGTGCGCTGGCCAGTACCGTGACCTTGCTGGAACTGACCGGCATGGCGCGCACGATCATTGCGCGCACCTATCTGCCGGTGGAAATCTTTTTCGCGGCGGGCGTGTTCTATCTGCTGATGGCTTACGTGCTGGTGCGCGGCTTCAAGCTGCTGGAGCGCTGGCTGCGCGTCGATGCCTGCCAAGGGCGTTGATTCTTCCTACGTGCTGACGGGCGAGGACTTACTCGCCCGCTTCACCGCGCTGGATGCTTTTTTGATTGAGCATCAGGCGCTGTGGAAACCTCGACCGTTCACTCACCTTTCGCTTGCTTGGGAAGCGTCCTACCCGGAATTGTCCTCGTGGCTACGCGGGCGGTCGCTGGAAGACGCGGAAAACGCTCATAACCACCCTGCTGATCTTGCTGATGCGCCGGAGCCGTTTGCTTCATTGGCGGCGTTGTCGGCTGAGTTGAGCGTGGTTGGCGAGTTGCCGGGACATGCGCTGGAAGCTGCGGGGCATCGCTTGAATGTCGATGTACCGGGGCGCAAGTGGCAGCAGATCGAGGCGTTTACCAGCCGTTTGGCTTTTGCCTCGCAGCCGATGCATTGGCTGGACTGGTGCTCTGGCAAGGGGCATTTGGGGCGACGCTTGTTGGGCGCGGGGCAGCAACTGACTTGCGTTGAATACGATCCTTTATTGGTCGCCAGCGGTCAGGCGTTAAGTCAGCGTCATCACTTGCACGCTTTGCATGTGGAACAGGACGTACTGGCGACGAACGCCTCTGCGGTATTGAGCGCGAACCACACGCCCGTCGCCCTCCACGCCTGCGGTGATCTGCATGTGCGCTTGATGCAACTGGCCAGCGCTGCCGGTTGTCAACGAATGGCGATCGCGCCCTGCTGCTACAACCGCATCAGTCGTTGCGAATATCAGGCCTTGTCCTGCGCAGGATCGGCATCGCTCCTACAACTCTCGCTGGAAGATCTGGCGCTGCCGATGAGCGAAACCGTCACCGCCGGCGCACGCGTCCGACGTCAGCGTGACACCTCGATGGCCCGACGCCTCGCCTTCGACCTGCTGCAACGGCAAGTGCGCGGCGTCGATGAGTATTTGCCAACGCCATCGTTGCCCAGCGCTTGGCTGGACAAACCGTTCGCCGATTACTGCCGCGATCTGGCCGACCTCAAACAGTTATCCACAATCGGCACGCCAGACTGGGCCGCACTGGAAGCGGCGGGATGGCAACGACTGGCCGAAGTGCGCAACCTGGAACTGCTGCGCGGATTATTCCGACGACCACTGGAGCTTTGGCTGAACCTCGATCGGGCACTTTTCCTCACCGAACAGGGATACGCCGTACGCCTCGGCACTTTCTGCGAATCAGCGCTTACTCCGCGCAATTTCCTGTTGTTGGCCGAACGCGAATAAACCACCGCCAGCCTGTGGATAACTCTGTTGATGAATTTTACTCGGATCCAATATCTACGCCTGTTTCGGTGCTGATACAGCTCTGGTCATTTTTTGTTCACATAAAGAAAAAACCAATAAAACAGGGATTTGCGAACAAAATGAGAACGCGTCCACAAAAACCGGCCTAAGCACGTCCTCACGGTGCTCGGTTGTGCATAAGCCGCCAATCAAAACGACATAACCGCCGAAAATCGCAGCGCTCAGCGGCCTTATCACCCATGCCCAAGACTGAAAATGGGCTCCTCGATAATTAACGTCTGAACCTGGCGAACGCGACGCCCAACACCACCTCGCGACCGCCCTGCACCACGCTGAACACGCAGAAGCGCAGCCATTCGCCCGGCGAAACAGTCGCATCGGGCGGACGGTGCAAACGCTGCGAAATGTAATGCGCAGGGCCTGATTTTCAGAGATGCAAAAATAGTCTGAATTCAGGGGTTTACAGAAATTATCCAGTCGCTATAATCGTCGCCCACACGCCGGTATAGCTCAGTTGGTAGAGCAACTGACTTGTAATCAGTAGGTCCCGGGTTCGACTCCTGGTGCCGGCACCATACAAAACAAAGCCCCTGCAGAAATGCAGGGGCTTTGTTGTTTCTGCGGTGTTTATATTTGACATACAGACTCCAGTCTGTCCTGCTGGAATTGCTCCAGTTCATCGACCATCGCTGATCTCCTCGTTTTGCCAATCGCGGTGTGCCGGTGATCGCCACCCTTTCCCACGCATCCCACTTGCTGCACATTTCACGACTGCTCACTGCGGACTCCTCAGTCGGGCGCAATGCTGATCTTCACGCCTATGCCTCGCAATATTTGCAGGAATTGAGCAAGGCGCTGATCGATGATGTTGTGAAAGTAATGGATGCGCTGCCGGACAAGCCGTTGATGTAAATCAGCCACGTGAAGTCCTCGCTGATGCGAGGGCTTTTTGCGTTTCAGACCTGACTGATTTCAAACACAAACGAAATCTTCTGCTGACTCACACTCCACACATAGCGTAAATGTTTGCCCTGCTTCGGAATCGATAGCGCTGGCGGCCGAAACGCGGCGACGCATTCATGGCCCGGCGATCGAACGCTGTTATAGAGCAGTCCCCACGATTCGGTTTCGCGCAGTTGCCGGGCGAAAACCTGAGACGGCTCATAAGCCTCAGGATCCGGATTGTGCAGTTCGGGATGATCGTGACGAATGTCGTGTAACGGTTTAACCACCCGATTGACGTAAGTGCGCATGGTCAACTCAAGATCCGCTTCCTGAGTCGCCGCCAGAAATCGCTCCTGGTGATAACAGGTCTCGGCGATGGCAGCCGCCTGACTGCTTGCGGCGTAGTAAACGCCGAAGGTGCCGTCGCAGAAACGGCTGCGTTTGCCGATATGAGTAAACGCAGCCATCACCGGAGTCGAGCCGGGGCCGGAGAGTCGATCTTCGGGGCGCACTCGGGCGAGAACGCCGGCCTGCTCTATCAATCGATCATTGGTCAGCGCCTCAATCGCGTAGGCGATTTCCAGGTCTTCGGGATCGAGCACATCTTCAAACAGCGCAATCGGCGGGAAGCTGCTGTTGACGATCCGATAGGCTCGCGGCCACGCCACATCCACTAACTCTGGCACCTTCAACCGCGCACCCCATCGAGGTAGCGGCGCACATCGGCGATGTCGACCACGCGTCCGGCGAGCATGTAATCCAGCGCCGTTTGCCCATTGAACGGCGCCGCCGTGTTAGGGCTGCTGACCCACGTGTAAGCGCGCTCGCGGCTGTTGCTGAAGATGATGCTCAGCGCCTTGTGAATGCCCATCAGGTAGGAGATGCGCTCAAGGGTGTCGTTGGGCAGACGGATATTCGGCAGGTGTTTGTATTTATAGAACGTGGTGTTGCCGACGCCGCCCAGCAATGTGCGTTGCTGCTCGGCGCTGCAGCCCCAGCGCTCCATGAGGTTGAAGAAGAACTTCAACGCGACGCGACCGGCTTCGGGGGCGTCGAGTTGTTCGCGTGGGGTGAGGGCTTGGGATGAGGTAGTCATTGCGCCTCTCCTGATTTGTCTTGCTTTGATACTAGTACAGATATGAACCAAACTATAAATGTGATTCGCAAGCGTAGAAACAATGACCTGGCTTTTAATTGACAGTTTTACTCGCGATGCCGAGAATCGGCCCAAGAGCGCGAAACCGACTGCCATCAGGTGGCGTTAGTCGGCGTTAGGAACCCCACTGATGACCTGAAGATCAGCGTCCGGGTGAGACCTCTTTCCCTGTTTGGGGAGTAAAAAAAGACCGACAGCGATGTCGGTTTTTTATTGCCTGGATTATTTGAGCACTCCGTCGGCTGACTCGAATCGCTGCAAAATAGTTAGTGCTTCCAACATCGCTTGAGCAGTCTTCTCCGAAGAGATTCGTGCAACGGAAGGCCGCTCTCGAATCTCCATGACCTGGTGCTGCCGGGTGCCATTTGGGCAGTCCAGATCAACCGCTTCTTGTGATGCACTCACTTCGCTTACCTCATTCAGATCCGCAGCCACATAGGCTTGATGCCTTCCCACTGCTACTTCATCTGCTTTGACGAGTCACCGCAATCAGCTCCATCGCAATTTCGCTTAAGACGCATCCACGTATTTCGCAGGCCAAAACCACTAACGTTGTCAGCCTTTTCCCACTGAAAAATCACTGCCTTGCACCAAAACCAAGCACTTTTTTTGACCCCCATCACCCCCCTTCCCCCAAAAACCCCGATCCTGTGTCAGCCTCCAGCCATCGGCGGGGACATCAATTCGCTACTAAACCCGCGACAACTATGCTCAGGTACAGGAATATACCCAGCATATGGCCGCCGAACCGGCAGTCTCGTAAACAACAATACCCAGCCCACTTTAGAGGGCATTACCCATGGATAGCAGAACCTTACGCAACCTGATGCGCATCGTGCAGACCGGCTCTTTGTCGGCCGCAGCCGAGCATTCGTGCCTGACTGTGCAGGCATTGGCCGCGCAGTTGAACAAGGTCGAAGAGCAGTTCGGTTTCCGCTTGTTTCGTCGTTCCAACAAAGGGCTGACGCTGACGCCGCAAGGCACTGAGCTGACGCCGTATATGGACAAAGTGCTGATTGCCACGCGACAGATGGAAGAAAAGGTCGAGGCGCTGAAGGTGCCGGGCCAGCGGACGTTGAAGGTGGCGTTGAACAACACGTTGTCGACTGACTTCAACCGGCGAATGATCGGGCGCCTGATTGAGGTGTTTCCCGATTATCAGATGGAATTCAGCTACGCCGAGTCGATGGAAAATCTCAGCAAGTTGAAGAACGAAGACTTTGACCTCGCGGTGCTGATCGGCCCGCAGCGTCCGGGTTTGCCGAGCATTGTCTTGCCCGAAGTGCAGGTGCAGGTGGTCGGCGCGCATTGCGGGCAGGAGAACGATCCGCTGACGTTGCTGGGCAACAAGTTTCAGGTACGTCCTGCAGAAGATTGTCCGTATTCCCACAGCTTTTTGCGTTTTCTCGACGCTGGGCTGGGCAATCACGAGAACGGTCAGCGCATGGTCTATTCATGCAGCGAGACGCTGACGTTGTCCTTGATCACGCAGATGGACGCGGTCGGCATGGTCTCGCGTGAGGCTGCGCAGAAAAACGGCCTGACGATTTTCCCGGGGTTCGAGGACTTCCTCGAAGTGCGCCTGGCGGTGAACAACTCGGAGTTGTCGCGCCAGGCACTCAGCGATGTTGTCGATCTGCCGTTACATGAACGAGCCGAGCGCAATGTACGCAGCCGTCCCAACCGCCACACTGAGAAAGAGGTTTTTGCTGAAATACGCACATAACAACGTCGGAATCGCGGCATAGAATTCCGGGCGGTCGAGCTGTATGTGCTGATCCTTGATCAACAAGGGAGTCAGGCTGATCGCAGCGACGATCGCCACCGGCAGGTATTCCAGCGCCCGCGCGACAAATGGCGGCCAGTGCTCGGTATTGATTTGCAGTGGCAAGGCGCGTGGCAGAAAGGTCACGGCCATCATCAGCACCACTACCAGAATCAGGAACGTTTGGTCAGGCATACACCCACTCCGCAGCCCACAAACGTGGCGATAAACACATTAAACGGCGAGCTGCCGACCAGGCTCAGGGCGCCCATGCAGATCACCGCAGCCGCAGCGGCGATCAGTTTGTTGCGCGTGTTGCACAGCGACACCAGCACGTAGAGCATCATCGCCGTCAGTGCGTAGTCGAGCTGATATTTGATCAGGTGCGCCGCGTACTGTGCGCAAACTGCGCCGAGCAATCCGCCGAGCACCCACGAGGTGTGGCAGAACAGGTTGAAACCGATCAGATAGCGCACGTTGACCGGCGCGCCGGTGCCGAGTTTCACACTGTGGAAGGCGAAGGATTCATCGGTCAGGCCACCGGCGTAAGCCCAACGTTCCATGCGGCTCAAACCGAGCGCGCGCAGGGCTTTGGCCATGTACACCGACATCAACATGTGCCGCGCGTTGATCAAAAAAGTGGTCAGCACAATGGTGGTCAGCGACGCGCCGCTGGAGATCAGCGCCAGCGCGGCGAATTGCGAAGCGCCGGCATAGACGAACAGGCACATCGCCACCGGCAGCCACATCGGCAACCCGGCGTTGACGGCCATCAGCCCGAACACAAACGACACCGTGAAGTAGCCGGCGACGACCGGGCTGGCTTCGGCAAATGTGCGCGATGGCTGATGGCTGACCATCAGCGGCGCACTGCCGGACCGTTCATTCATAGATCCCTCTCAAATGTCCGTTCGCCGTGGGGCTCGCAAAAACCCTGGGAAGTCCAAAAACGCTTGCCCGCGAGGTTAGCATCGTCGACGAACAGAAACATCCGCAACACGCCGACACGCTTCATGTCGGACGACGCCGCTTCAACCAGACGCTGACCGACGCCCTGGCTGCGATAGCGCGGGCTGACGGCCAGATGATTGATCGTGCCGCGACTGCCGAGCATGCCGCCAAGCACCGCGCCGACGATTTCGCCGGCGACGTCGAAGGCGAGATACGACGTGGTGGTTTTCTGGATCAGCACGCCGCGCAGGCACTTGGCGTCCTGCCATTCGCAGAAAGACACTTCGTCGAACTGGCGGAAGAAGCGCTCCATGCGCTGCGCATCCTTGGCCGTGGCGCGTCGCAGCACCACAGGCGTCGAGCACTCGACGCCATCGATTGGGGTGATCTGATTAGCGAACAATGTCGAAAGCGGTCCCGGGCCGCGAGAAAGAAATCGCCAGAATCTGCCGATACGCCATGGCATGGGTGTGCGTGTTGCGCGCAGGCGTCACGTAGTGGCGCATGTCGCGGTCGAGGAAGTAAGTGGTGTCGAGAATTTCCTTGTAAGTGGTCGACGCCAGTGGATGCTCGTGGATGTCGTACAGACGACTCTCGGCACCCTCGACGTTGTTGCGGCCCCAGAAGTGCACACCGCTGAACGGGTAACCGTCGCAGTGAATCCCTTCCGGAGTAATTTCCAGTTGTTTGCCGGGTTTGATCTCGATACGGATCTGATGGATCTGGCACTGCCAGATTTCATCGTGCAACTCTTCCGGCAACACACTTTTGTATACTTCAAAATCGGTGTCGATCAGGCTGCGCATCACTGGCGACGAAATCACTTCATCGGAGAAGTCCTGGAAGTGTCGTACCAGGCCGCCGACGTAAGCGTTGTTCTCTTTCGACTGCACGTACGCGCGATGCTCAAGTTGCGTCAGCTCGCGGGTTTTCGGGTTGTACTCGAAGTCGCTGTAACGACGGTAACGCATGCCGGCTTCGGCCTGACCGTAGTAGCTGTCAGGCTCCATGTTTTCCCAACTTTTGGTCAGTCTGACGAAGTCGGCAAAATGACCGTAGAGATTGAAGTCACCACCCTGGACGTTGACAAATTTGTCGCGCCGTAGCGATTCGCCCACTTCTCTGTTCAAAACGATCATTACCCAATTCTCCACTGCGTTGAGCGGCCTAATCTATTAGGTGGAGAATTTGCGTCCATGAGAAAGAATTTCAGGCATTTAAAGCCCTGTTTGAAACGAAGTTTGAAGCGACTTAAAAACTACTTTTACATGACAAAAACATGGTTTTTTTCTGGTTTTCATGGAAAAACCGTCGAAAAAAAACCCCGAGCGAATCGGGGCTTTTTTCAAGTTTTTACACTTAAACGATCATCAGAAGATGTTGATCGGGTAGTCGACGAACACACGCAGCTCGTTGCCGCTGACGTTGTACTCGCTGGACTTCTGCGACACGCGCAGGATCGAGCTGCGCAGTTTCACGCTCAGGTCTTTGGCCGGGCCACTTTGCACGACGTACTTGAACTGGTTGAAGATCTCGCGCTCGGTGCCGCCTTCGCTGGTCGAGGTGGTGATGTTGTCGCCACGCACGTAAGCAACGTTGTAGCTCAGACCCGGCACGCCGAAAGCGCTGAAGTCGAGGCCGTAGCCCAACTGCCAGCTGCGTTCGTCTTCAGCGTTGAAGTCAGACCAGTAGGAGTTGGCCAGGTAGATGGTGTTGCCACCGTCGCCGACACGACCCTGATCTTTCTGATAGCCGCCGTAGGCGTAGCCCAGGTTGCTGTCGCCAGTGGAACGCTGGTGCGCCACGGTGAACGAGTGCGGGCCGGTGACGAAAGTCGCGGCCAGGCTCCAGATCTTGTTGTCGTCGCCGGTTGCACCGCTTTCGCGGACGTAGGAATTGTCCAGCTTGGTGCGGTAGCCATTGAAATCGAGGGTCAGCGATTGATCTTTGTCGATCGGGAACACGTAGTTGGCGTTCACGTATTGCTTCTTCAGCACGTCTTCGACGTCGGAAGCGTACAGCGCCGCTTTGAACTGTTCGGTGAACTGGTAGCTACCGCCCAATACGTTGATCGACTTCAGACCACCGCTGTCACGGCCTTCCGCGCTCTTGCGCGATTCGGCGGTGAAACGACCGGCGTTCAGCTCCAGGCCTTTGATCTCTTTGGAAGTGATCAAAGTACCGGTGTAGCTTTCCGGCAGCAGACGCGAGTTGTCGTAGTTCAGCACCGGCAGGGCCGGCATTTGGTCACCGTACGTCAGAGTGGTGCTGGACAGACGGAATTTGACCGCTGCGCCGCCCTTGGACAGGTCATCGGCCGGAGCGCCGCTGGCGCCCTTCTTGAAGAAGTCGATACCGCCGGCGCCGCTGCGATCTTCGCTGCGTTCCAGGTTCAGTGCGTACAGACCAAAAGCGTCGACGCCGACACCGATGGTGCCTTGGGTGAAGCCGGACGAGAACGTACCGATGGCCGCTTGGCCCCATTCGGATTTGTCGTCGTTACCGTCTTTGTAGTCACGATTGATGTAAGCGTTGCGCAGCAGCACTTTGAGGCTGCTGTCTTCTTGAAAACCCTTGGACTCGGCCTGGTCGTTAGCCATGGCCTGTGTGGCGCTCAACATCCCCAGAGCGATCAGGCTGATTCGCTTGTTCAACATTTTATTTTCCTTATTACGGGTTGAAACGCGCTGTGTCGAACGGCTGAAACGGCGCTTTTGCACTCTTTTTTCATCCCGAAACAAAAAGACCCGCCCACGACCAAGTCGTGGCGGGCCTTCTTATTATTTTGAGTCATGGCGGTTGGCCACAGGCGTTGGGCCGAATCGTAGCCGTGCCCGGAACAATGTGTCAATTTCAAGAATCGTCTTTAAATAGGCGAAATTCGTCTAAGAAACGTAAATTTTGTGATGGCCGGTTGCAAGGAATCGGTAACAACCAGTGATTTTGACGCAGCGCAGAGGAAGATTCTTCAGCGGTTTATCGCGTCCATGATTGCCCTCACGAGTTGGTTTATTTCGCTCAACTAGCGCGTTATACGGGCTACAAGCGCGACATGCACAACATCGAACGCGTCGAAGTGCTCAAGGGCCCGGCCGCTGTGTTGTATGGCCGTGGCAGCCAGGGCGGCATCGTCAACCGCGTGAGCAAGATGCCGGAATTCGGCCGTCGCTCGACGATTGAAGCCCAAGGCAGCAGCGAAGATTTGCGCAGTCTGTACGCCGACCTCAGCACCAATCCGAGCGAAAACATCAGCCTGCGCCTGAACATGGGCAACATGGATGAAAACAGCTTCCGTGATGGTGTCAGTGGCAATCGCCAGTTGTTCGCGCCGTCGATGAGCTGGCAACTGAGCCCGGATCTGAATTGGTTGGTGCAGTATGAATACAGCCGCTACAACCGCACGCCGGATCGCGGTATTCCGGGGGTCAACGGTCGTCCGGCCGATGTCGGGCGCGACACCACTTATGGCAACGATCACGATTTCATCGACGACAAAACCCAGTCGTTGCGCTCGAAGCTCACTTACGAAATAAACGAAAACTGGCAACTGCGCCAGACCCTCGGCGTGTTCAAACTCGACAGTGATTTCGACAACACCTACCTCACCGGTTATGTCCCGGCGACCAACAAGGTCACGCGTCAGCACTGGCAGCAGGATCTGACCACCCGCAACATCTACAACAACATTGAGCTGGAAGGCGGTTTAGACACCGGACGCCGCTGCACAATCACTCGTTCTACGCCTCATGGACTAAAACCTTTTCGCCAGTGGGCGGCGGTCTGATCGGCATCACCCCGGGTGCGGCGGGCAACTCCAATGACCTGAGCCCGGAGCTGACCAAGCAGAAAGAAATCGGCGTGAAGAGCGACTGGCTCGATGATCGCCTGAGCACCACGCTGGCGATCTACGACCTTGAGCTCTACAACCGCCGCACCGCAGATCCAAACGATCCGACCGTGACCGTGCTCACCGGTGTTCAACGTTCACGCGGGATTGAACTGACCGGCACCGGCAAAATCGCCGGTAACTGGTACGTGCGCGGCGGCGTCGGCGTGCAGGACGCGACAATCGAGAAGGACAACAACGGCCTCGAAGGCAAACGCATCAACAACGTCGCCAAGCACAACGGCAGCCTGTTCCTGACCTGGAAACCGGAGATGGGCTGGTATGGCGAAACCGGGCTGACGCTGGTTGGCCAGCGCTATGCCGATAACCTCAATACGACCGTGCTGCCGGGTTATGGGCGTTGGGATGCGCTGGTGGGTTACCGGATGAAAGATTGGGATTTGCGCGGGGCGCTGAACAATATTACTGATCGCGAGTATTACTCGTCGGCGACCAGTGCTGCGCAGATTCAGCCGGGGGCGCCGCGTAGTGTTGTTATGACGGGGACTTATTCGTTCTGACTGCGCGTAAGCCCTTCAGGCTCACAACTAGACGGACGAGAGATAAAGCCTGATTGGTTTTCTGAGTGCGTCTGAATTACATTCAAGCGCACTACCGCTCGTCGGAACTGTCAGATTTTACAGGTGCCGAATGACCCTGTTCGCAGTAGAAACCAGACGAGTTTCTAAAAGTCCTGGAGCGGTGACCTCATGCCAAAAACGTTGAATAAAGAAAATGAATATGGCGGTTGGTTCTCACCCGTAGAGGGTGAGATTTGTGCCTATCCCGTGACGGTAAGTGGTTTCGGCAATGACTATGAAGACGGAGATAGATTCCACATACGTATGAAGCGTAATGGTGTCGATTATGCGGTAGAGGCGGCGTATTTAGTTCCGCCGGGGTCAAACTATAGAACCTTTTCTCTACGGCTTGTGAACCTCCAACTGGGCCCTACCTACATACAAGCTCAAGCGAACCATCCAAACGAGGATGAATGGCTTCCAGATCTCGGGACAATATATGTACTCACACCACCCGAGAAATAAACATGAAAGGCAGAGACAATTAGTTCAATCTTTCGAAATTGAGCAGTATTAGCGCAGCTGATTCACTCCTTCCTACTTTAAACTTCCCAAAAAAAAGCGCCGCCATCCCGGCAGCGCTTTCACCCATCCCTGTTGTTCTTCTTATCCTTCCAGCACATCCCACAACGCTTCCAGTTCGTCCTCGCTGAACAGGTCAGCGGGGTAGCGCTCGATCATCATCCGGCGCGGATCAGGAACCCTGATCTGACGCGTTCCATTGGATTTCAACCAGTGCGCAACGCGGTGGAGCGATTCGCCGTTAACGGCCATGGGATGCAAAGTCCGCTCGCTGATTACGTTCACTTCGGCGTTCATTTCAGCGCTCTCTCCCCGTTCGTGAGCGGCTACGTTATCCAAGGTTTATGACAGAACGATTGACGTTCTTTTCCCCCTCCCTAGTGCCCCCAGACGAATACAAGAGCTATGCCAATGTTTTGCATTTGTCGACAAGTGGATACAAAAAAGCCCGCCGTCCTTTCGGGCTGCGGGCCTCTGTTCATACATAGCGAGCTAATCATTGCCCGGCTGATTTGGTAATCAACTCAAGCTGTTACGACTCAACTCACTCTTTGTGCGGCGCGGGTTGCTGTTGGGTAAGGCAGTGGATGTTGCCGCCGCCCAGTAACAGTTCGCGACCCGGCACCATGACCACTTCGTGCTGCGGGAACAGGTTCTGCAGAATTTCCAGGGCGGGTGCGTCCATCGGGTCGTCGAAGCTCGGCGCGATGATGCCGCCGTTGACGATCAGGAAGTTCACGTAAGAACCGGCCAGGCGCACGGACGGATTGCGCTCTTGCGTGCCGTCCACCGGATCGACCCCGGCGCACTCTTCTTCGGTCGCATACAGCGGCCCCGGAATCGGCATTTTGTGCACCGTGAACGGGCGACCCTTGGCGTCAGTGCTGCTTTGCAGGACTTTCATCGCAGCCTGGCAGCGCGGGTAGTTCGGATCCTGTGGATCATCAGTCCACGCCAGCAGCACTTCACCCGGACGCACGTAGCAGCAGAAGTTATCCACATGGCCGTCGGTTTCGTCGTTGAACAAACCGTCCGGCAGCCAGATGATTTTATCCACAGACAGATTGGCGCTGAGCACTGCTTCGATCTCTTCGCGACCCAGATGCGGGTTGCGATTGAGGTTCAGCAGGCATTCTTCGGTGGTGATCAGCGTGCCTTCGCCGTCGACGTGAATCGAGCCGCCTTCGAGCACAAAACCTTCAGTGCGATAACGTGGGCTGCGCTCGATCTCGAGGATCTTGCCGCCGACCTGCGAATCACGATTCCACGGCGAATACAGGCCGCCGTCGAAACCGCCCCAAGCGTTGAAGTCCCAGTTCACACCGCGCACTTCGCCGTTGTTATTGATGACGAAGGTCGGGCCGCTGTCGCGTACCCAGGCGTCATCGCTGGACATCTCGACCACGCGGATATTCGGCACGTCCAGGCGGGCGCGGGCGTTTTCGTATTGGCCGGCGGAAACGGCAACAGTCACCGGCTCGAAACGCGCGATGGCTTTGGCCACTGCTGCGTGTGCGGCTTGCGCCGGTTTGCCACCCAGACGCCAGTTGTCCGGGCGCTCGGGCCAGATCATCCAGGTCTGCGTTTGCGGCGCCCACTCGGCCGGCATGTGAAAGCCGTCGGCGCGCGGGGTACTTTTCAATGTGGTCATCGGGATCAGGACTCCAGGGAACCGTCGAGGGTTTTCAACGCGCCGTACAGGTTCGGACGGCGGTCACGGAATGAACCCCACGCGCTGCGAATATGTTCGAGCTCGTCGAGGTTGAAAGTGTGCACAAGAATACCTTCTTCGGTTTTATTCAGCTCCTGCACTTTTTCGCCGAACTGGTTGGCGATGAACGAAGAGCCGTAGAACGTGATGTCGTAGCCGTCCTGTTCTTCGTTGCCGATGCGGTTGCTGGCGATCAACGGCATCAAGTTAGCGCCGGCATGGCCCTGTTGCACGCGCTGCCAGTGATCGCGCGATGAGATGGTCTTGTCGTGCGGTTCGCTGCCGATCGCGGTCGGGTAGAACAGGATTTCCGCCCCTTGCAACGCCATGCTGCGCGCCGCTTCCGGGAACCATTGATCCCAGCAGATGCCCACGCCGATTTTCGCGTAACGGGTGTTCCACACTTTGAAACCGGTGTCGCCCGGGTTGAAGTAATACTTTTCGTGGTAGCCCGGACCGTCCGGAATGTGGCTTTTACGATAAATCCCGAGGTTGCTGCCGTCGGCGTCGATGATTGCGATGCTATTGAAACGCGCGCGGCCGGCCAGCTCGTAGAAGCTGATCGGCAGCACCACTTGCAGCTCTTTGGCGATTTTCTGGAAATGTTTGATCGCGACGTTTTCTTCCACCGTCGTTGCCAGTTGCAGGTAGTCCGGGTTCGGCTTCTGGCAGAAGTACGGCGCCTCGAACAGCTCCTGAATCAGGATGATCTGCGCGCCTTTGGCGGCGGCTTCGCGCACCAGCCTTTCAGCGATTTCGAGGTTGGCTTCCAGATCCCACGAACACGCCATCTGAGTGGCGGCAACGGTAACGATACGGCTCATGAATCATCTCCGGGCAAGTACTTTGACGGTCGACCATTCGACCGAAAAGAAAACGCGCGCACCGGACAGCGAGACGCCATGCCGGAGCAATGGCGACTTTATAGCCGATAAATATCGGCTTTAGAAGCTACGAAAATGCATTTCGTCTAATTTAGCGCACATAAAGCCGATACAAATCGAATTACAACCGTACCCATGTAGGA
This sequence comes from Pseudomonas sp. PS01303, assembly GCF_029959385.1. Lineage (NCBI taxonomy): Bacteria > Pseudomonadati > Pseudomonadota > Gammaproteobacteria > Pseudomonadales > Pseudomonadaceae > Pseudomonas > Pseudomonas sp. PS01303. Next base: position 90 of record NZ_JASCPK010000045.1, on the reverse strand, counting down.
GCTGCCGAAGGCTGCGATCTTTTGATTTTGCTCTTAAAAATCAAGATCAAAAGATCGCAGCCTTCGGCAGCTCCTACATGGGGTGAGTGG
>NZ_JASCPK010000044.1:0-39030 GCF_029959385.1 Pseudomonas sp. PS01303 | reverse complement strand
GGCAATAACAGCAACACCGCTCCCCCCTGTAGGAGCTGCCGAAGGCTGCGATCTTTTGATCTTGTTTTCAAAAGGCAACATCAAAAGATCGCAGCCTTCGGCAGCTCCTACAGGGGCTCGTTTCAAGCAAGCCCCACAAGAGGGTTTGTGTTTTTTTCAGGGAGATGACGATGCAAGCCATCAACAACCTCAACCTCGATTCACTGCTCGATACCCTCGTCAGCCTCAGCGCCGCGTTCATCCTCGGTGGCCTGATCGGTTTCGAGCGCCAGTACCGGCAACGCACCGCTGGCCTGCGCACCAACGTGCTGGTCGCCGTCGGCGCAGCGATTTTCGTCGACATGGCCAACCGTCTCGCCGGCGCTGAAGGCGCGGTGCGTGTGGTCGCTTACGTGGTCTCCGGCATCGGCTTTCTCGGCGCCGGGGTGATCATGCGCGAAGAGGGCAACGTGCGCGGCCTCAACACCGCCGCGACGCTGTGGACGTCTGCGGCAGTGGGCGCCTGCGCCGGCGCCGACCTGCTCGCCGAAGCCGTGCTCGGCACGCTGTTTATCCTGGCCGCGAATACCTTGCTGCGGCCGATCGTCAACAACATCAACCGCCAACCGCTGGACGTGGTGTCGGCGGAAGTCACCAACATCGTCTACGTTATCGCCCGGCGTTCGCAGCAAACGGCGGTGTTCGCGTTGCTCGAAGCTGAACTGGAACGCAGTAATTACCCGGCCAGTGATGTCGACGTGCATGCCTTCGGTGCGGACGAAATCGAGATCGAAGCGACATTGGCGACAACGTCGGTGGACGGCGATGAGCTGGATGCACTGGTCGCGCGGATCTCGACGTCAGCGTTGGTGGTGCAGGCTTTCTGGAGTCCGAGTACCACCGAATAGCGGCACTTTATTGGCACCGGCCTGGCGTGGCCGAGCGCGTGAATCAAGGAATTACCGCCAGTCTTTTTAGGACGCGTCCTACAGAATCTTCCGTTTGGCCTCCGTAGGCTTGCATTCATTTGAAGCCGTTTAACCCGTGAGGTTTACGATGAACAACAAAGCCCTGCGCATTCTGATCGCCGATCCGCAACATTTTCACCGCATGAAAATCGAGCGTGCATTCAATGGCCTCGGCTACTACCGCGTGGCTCCGGTGCAGAGCCTGGTCGACCTGCTGACCCTGGTCGATTACGGCTGCGAACCCTTTGATGTCGTGGTGATCAACGCTGAAATGGCCGCAGGCTCACTGGATCTTCTGGGGTTTTTCCTCGATAACCCGCATGTTCGCCACGCCTTGATCTACAACGAACCTACTGCGCCATCACGGGCGATTCCGGGTTTTGCGCAGGATAATGTGCAGATCAGCCATTGCGTGCTGCCGAATGCGCGAATGATCGAGCAGTTGGCGGCGCTGGCCGATGCGCCAAAACCTGGAGCCTGCGCTGACTTGATGCGTGTTCCAGCGTTGAAACGTCAGGCTTAGACACAAAAATTCAATGGCCGCAACTGTCAAACCTGACAGGTAGATTCGCCGTCGTTCCCGTGCAACAGTCTTTGCGCAGCCACCCTGTCCGCTCAACGCGACAGCGGGGCGCCATCGTCTGGTCTTGCCATCGGGAGTGTTCATGAAGTCAGCGCTGGTCGTCGAAGATCATCCGGTGGTGTTTGCAGCCGTCAGAATCGTGCTGCAAGCCGAAGGCTTCAAAGTTATCCACGAAACCTCCAGTGGTCTTGAGGTTTTGGCGTTGATCCGCCAACACCAGCCGGATCTGCTGATACTCGATCTGAATTTGCCTGGCCTGGATGGTCTCGAAGTGCTGGCGCGGATCAAGGCCAATGATCTGAACTGTCGGGTGCTGATCTTCACCTCGCGTGAAGCGCGTTTTTATCAGGAGCGCTGCTTGCGCGCTGGCGCCATGGCGTTTGTGCCCAAGACCAATCAGCTGGAGCAGTTGCACAAGGCGATTCAGGCGCTGATGTCGGGGTACACCTACTTCACGGCATTGCCTGATCAGGCACATTCATCCAACTCCCTGCAATACACCGAAAAGCAGCTGATCGATCAGCTCTCCGACCGGGAGTTGAGCATCTTCGTGCAACTGGGGCTGGGTAAATCCAACAAGTCCATCGCCGAAGACATGCACCTCAGCCATAAGACCGTCAGCACCTACAAAACCCGATTGATGACCAAACTCGGCGTCGCGTCTGCCGTTCACTTGCGTGACTTCGCCAAGCGCAATCATTTGATCTGAGGGGCCGCACATGAGGCTGGGCCGCTGGCTTCTGATCGCGTTGGCTGTTTGGGAGCTGACGGCGTGGGCTGACGCAGCACCGATGGCACTGGAGATCCTCACGCGAACCCGGCTGGAGAATGTTCACGTTCGGCTCGACGGCACCGACCGACACTGGTTGCGCCAGCACCCGGTGTTGCGCATGGGCATTTCCGGGCCGGATTACCCGCCGTTCGAATTGACCCGCAACCACCATCAACTGGAAGGGCTCAGCGCCGATTACGCCGATCTGCTCGCGCAACTGCTGAATATGCGTGTCGAAGTGCTGCGCTACGCCAACCGCGAAGCGGCCATTACCGCGCTCAAACGGGGCGAGCTGGACGTACTCGGCACCTCGAACAATTTTGAGTTGGCTGACCCTGAACTGGTGCTGTCCCGCGCATACGCCGAAGATCAGCCGATGCTGGTGAGCCGGCTCGGTGATGCGCCACTGGCTGATCTGGCCGGCAAACGCCTGGCCATGGCCGAAGACTATTTACCACTGGCGACCGTGCAGGGCTTTTATCCACAGACGCATATTCAACGTTACCACTCAGCCATGGACGCACTCGGCGCCGTGGCCTTCGGCAGAGACGATGCCTACCTCGGCGACTTCATCAGCGCGAACTACCTGATCAACACCAATTACCGCAACGACGTGCAACTGGCCGGGCCGTCCGGGCTGGATGCCAACCCGTTCGGCTTCGCGCTGCGCCGCACGGATGCGCGATTGAAGCGGATCATCGACAAGGCGCTGGCCACCATTCCTCTGCATCAACGGCAGATTATCGAACAACGCTGGAGCGCCGGGCGCGCGGAAATGGCCGAGCAGTCGCAAGTACGCCTTAGTGCTAAAGAACAGCGCTGGCTCGACCAGCATCCGCGTGTGCGGGTCGGCGTTATCGATGATTTTGCACCGCTGTCGTTTTTTGATGCCGAAGGTCGCCTCAGCGGGCTCGCGGCGCCGTTGTTGAATCTGATCAGTCAGCGCAGCGGCCTGGCGTTCGAGGTGGTGCGCGGTCGCTCGCTGGATCGCCAGATCGAGCAATTGAAGGTTGGCGAGCTCGATGTGCTGCCAGTGGTGACGCCGAGCAGTGAGCGTGAAGCCGAATTGCGCTTTACTCGAGCGTATCTGAGCAACCCGTTCGTGCTGGTCACGGCAGCAGGAGTAGACAGCCCGCGCAGCCTCGATGATCTGGCCGGCAAACGCCTGGCGATTTATCGCGGGCATCCGTTGCGCGGGTATTTGCTCGAACATGCACCGCAAGTGAAATTGGTCGAAGTGCCCAGCCCGGCGGCGGGCATGGACATGATCGGCAAGGGCCAAGCGGACGCGACCCTGAGTTCGCTGCTGGTGGCGCGTTATCTGATCGCCCGTCATTACCGTGAGCGCGTGCGCATTGTCACCACAGTCGGTGATCAACCCGCCAGAATCGCCTTGGCCACGGTGCCGCAGGCGGCTGAGCTTCAGTCGATTCTGAACAAGGCATTGCTGAGCATTGCGCCACAGGAAATCGATGAACTGGTCGGCCGCTGGAGCCATGACATGGTGGTCGATGACAGCTATTGGCTGCGTCATCGCGGGGAAATTCTGCGCGGCTTTATCGGTGCTGCGGTGTTGCTGCTATTGGCGCTGGCGTGGATCGGTTTTCAGCGCCGGCAGATTCGCCAACGGCAGCAATGGTTGCAGCAATTGCAGGAGGCCAAGGACGTGGCCGACGATGCCAATCGCGCGAAAACCACGTTTCTGGCGACCATGAGTCATGAAATCCGCACGCCGATGAACGCCTTGATCGGCATGCTTGAACTGGCCCTGAAACGTGCGGAGGAGGGCGTGACCGATCGCCTGGCGATCCAGGTCGCATCCAGTGCCGGGCAGCAATTGCTGGCGCTGATTGGCGACATTCTTGATATTGCGCGGATTGAATCGGGGCATTTATCGCTGGCGCCCGAACGCGCGAATCTGCGTGAACTGGTCAGTTCGGTGTGCAGGGTTTTCGAAGGTTTGGCGCGACAGAAACGGTTGCTCTGGCACCTTGATCTAGAGGCTGGCAGCGACGTTGATGTGCTGATCGACCCGACGCGGTTCAAGCAGGTGCTATCGAATCTGCTGAGCAATGCGATCAAGTTCACCGAGACCGGCGAAGTGAGTTTGCAACTGCGCGTGAATGCTTTGGAGGCCGGGCAACTGGCGGTCTGCGTGATTATCGAAGACAGCGGCATTGGCATCAGCCCTGAAGACAGGCAGCGTTTGTTCAGTCCGTTTGTGCAGGCCGGCAATGACCCGCATGCGGCGCGCAGTGGTTCGGGGTTGGGCTTGGTCATCAGTCGCAGCCTGTGCGAAATGATGGGCGGCGAGTTGCAACTCGAGAGCAAACCCGGCGTCGGCACGCGAGTCACCGTTCGCCTTGAAGTGGCGTTGCTGGAAGCGCTCGAACAAAACCATGCGCCCACGCCAATCGCCTCCGAACCCGTGCAATCGCTGAGCATTCTGGTGGTGGACGATCACCCGGTGAACCGCTTGTTGCTGTGTTGGCAACTCAGTGAGTTGGGGCACCGGACGGTCGACACTGAAGACGGCGAGCAGGGCTTGAAACTGTGGCGCGAGCAATCTTTTGACGTGCTGATCACCGACTGCAACATGCCCCGGCGCAGCGGTTATGAACTGGCGCGCGCGATTCGTCAGGACGAAGCGCTCGCAGGTGTCGGTCGACGTTTGATTATTGGTTTTACGGCCAATGCGCTGGTCGAGGAAAGAGCCCGTTGCCTCGAAGCGGGCATGGACGATTGCCTGTTCAAGCCAATTCGTTTGCACGATCTGAGTGGGGCGTTGAGCGGCGCGAGCCACATTGAGCGAGGTATCGAGCGATCAGATAATTCGCCGCTGGCTGAGTTCGACCTCAGCGCGCTGGAGCAGCTGGCGGGGAATGACCGCGCCCTCATCGTTCACCTGCGCAAAGAAGTACTGAACAGCCTGCACGCCGATTTGCTGCGCCTCGACGATCTGTTGCAAACCCCTGACCGTGGCGGCCTGCGCGATCTGGCCCATCACATCAAGGGCGGTGCACAAATGGTCGGCGCCGCGCGCGTGGTGTCGGCGTGTACCGACCTCGAACACGCCTGCCGCGATGCCGAAAGCGCAACGTTAGGCGTTAGCGCCGGTGCATTGCGCGAGGCCATGCAAGGTCTCGCGCAACGGCTTCAGGCCTGAGCGATCAGTCCCAGATGGGCGCGATGCCTTTCGGGCTGGTCAGACGGTGGCCGCGATCCAGCGTGGCGATTTGCGCCATGTCGGCATCGCTCAGCTTGAGGGCGGTGGCGCCGAGGTTACTTTGCAGGTTGGCGCGCTTGGTCGACGACGGAATCACTGCGTAACCCGATTGCATGGCCCATGCCAGCGTGACTTGCGCCGGGGTGGCTTGCAGGCGTGCAGCGATCTGCTCGATCACCGGATCCTTCAAGACTTCACCGTAAGCGAGGGTCATGTACGAGGTGATGTGAATGCCCTGGCTTTTGGCGAACTCAGCCACCGCGCGGTTTTGCAGGTACGGGTGCAATTCGATCTGGTTGGTGGCGATGTTGTCGGGGCCGACGGCTTTGATGGCTTGCTTCATCAGGTCGATGGTGAAGTTGGACACGCCGATCTGCCGAGTCAGGCCCAGACGTTTGGCTTCCAGCAGAGCGCCCATGAATTCTTCGACGGGCACTTGGTCTTCCGGCGATGGCCAGTGAATCAGCGTCAGGTCGAGGTAGTCGGTCTGCAGTTTTTGCAGGCTCTCTTTGAGGCTGTCGATCAGGCGATCTTTGGCGAAGTTGGCGATCCATATTTTGCTGGTGATGAACAGGTCTTCGCGGGGGATGCCGCTGGCGGCGATGGCCTGGCCGACGTCGGCTTCGTTTTCATAGATCTGCGCGGTGTCGATGACGCGGTAGCCGAGTTCGAGGGCGGTGCTCACCGAGTCAATGACCACCTGGCCTTGCAGGCGAAAGGTACCGAGGCCGAAAGCGGGAACAGACATGAAAGACTCCAAGGGATTGCAGTGGGAATGCGGTCGAGTATCCGCGTGTGCATCCTTGAGAAAAACCGCTGCTGGGGCAAAGCAGTGTTGAGCAGAAGTCATGAATCACATTTGAGTTTTGTCTTGTCTGGACTGGCCTCTTCGCGAGCAAGCTCTGCTCCTACAAGGGCGCGGTCTGTAGGAGCAAAGCTTGCTCGCGAAGGGCGCGCCGCCGATTCAAGCAATGTCGCTACGCGCAAATTCCTCGCCGAGAAAATCAATCAACGTGCGCACCGACGGCAACAACCCCCGCCGCGACGGAAAGATCGCATGCACCACCCCACACTTCGGTGCCCACCCCGGAATCAACTCCACCACACGCCCGGCGGCTATGTCCTCACGCACCACCACACTCGGCAAATGCGCCACGCCGACCCCGGCGATCACTGCCTGACGTAATGCAATCAAATCATCAGTAACCATGCGCGGCGTGTGCCGGATCAGCGCCGTGTTGTCATTCGGCCCGAGCAGTTCCCACTGATACTCACGCTGCGCCGCACCCCAATGCAGGCTCGGCAAACCGTTGAGGTCAGCGGGCGAGGGCGGTGATGACAGGCGTTCGACAAACTGCGGGCTACCGACCACCGACTGCATGCTGTTGCCGAGCACCTTCATGACCATGTCGGTGTTTTCCAGCGGCGGAAAGCGCACGCGCAAAGCGATATCGAAACCTTCGTGAATCAGGTCGACGCGACGATTGGTGCTCTCGATGAACAACTCAACCAGCGGATACTTGAGCATGTAGCGCGTGAGCATCGGCCCGACCCACGAGTTGAGCAGCGCCGTCGGGCAACTCAGGCGCACCAGACCCTGCGGCTCGGAGCGGTTGCGTTCGATCAGTTCGGCGGCGCTTTCGGCTTCGATGCGCATGGCCAGACAACGCTGGTAATAGGCCTGGCCGATTTCAGTCAGCGAACAATGGCGGCTGGTACGGTGCAGCAGGCGTACGCCGAGGCGTTCTTCCAGCTCGGCAATGCGCCGGCTGAGCTTCGATTTGGGTATGTCCAGCGCACGGCCGGCGGCGGCGAATCCGTGGTGTTCGACCACTTGGGTGAAGTAGTAAAGGGTGTTGAGGTCTTCCACCATCGTTCTCCAGATAGAACGCTAAGGCTGATTTTTGCAGTCTAGTGCATTAATGGTCATGGATTTAAGCTTAATCCATCGCATCACTCACCCCAATTGGAGACAACCATGAAAAACATCATCGGTATCTACACCAGCCCACGCGGCCATTGGGTCGGCGATGGTTTCCCGGTTCGCACGCTGTTTTCCTACGACAACCTGGGCAAACACATCAGCCCGTTCCTGCTGCTCGATCACGCCGGCCCTGCCGATTTCACGCCGACGACCGAACGTCGTGGCGTTGGTCAGCATCCGCACCGTGGTTTCGAAACTGTGACTATCGTTTATGACGGTGAAGTGCAGCACCGCGATTCGACCGGCAGTGGCGGCGTCATCGGCCCGGGCGATGTGCAATGGATGACGGCGGCGTCCGGGATCCTCCACGAGGAGTTTCACTCGGATGACTTCGCCAAAACCGGCGGCAAACTGGAAATGGTGCAGCTGTGGGTCAACCTGCCGGCCAAGGACAAAATGGCCGCGCCGGGCTACCAGACCATTCTCGACAGCGACATCCCGAGCATCGCGCTCAAGGACAACGCCGGCAGCCTGCGCCTGATCGCCGGTGAGTTCGATGGCCACACCGGCCCGTCGCGCACGTTCACGCCGATCGACGTGTGGGATCTGCGTCTGAACGCCGGCAAGTTGCTGACGCTGGATTTGCACGAAGGCCGCAACACCGCGCTGGTGGTATTGAAAGGCTCGGTGCAGGTCAACGCTGTGGAATCGGTGCGCGAAGGGCAGTTGGCGCTGTTCGAACGTGATGGCAAGCAACTGACCCTTGAAGCCAGCCAGGACGCGGTGGTGTTGCTGCTCAGCGGCGAACCGATCGACGAACCGATCGTCGGCCACGGCCCGTTCGTGATGAACACCGAGCAGGAAATCCACCAGGCCTTCGCCGACTTCCAGTCCGGCCGCTTCGGTCAGATGCACGCTTAACGCACAACCACTCCGCTCTACACAGGACGCGTAGGCCGGTTCGAAGGCCAGGGATGGCTGTTGCCTAAAGAAAAGAGGACACGCACATGAAAACTGTCAATGCCGCGAACTTCGACGGCCAGAAACCAACCATCGATGCCAGCGATGCTGCCATGCTGCTGATCGATCACCAGAGCGGTCTGTTTCAGATCGTCAAGGACATGGACGTGCCGCAACTGCGCGCCAACGCCGTAGCGCTGGCGAAAGCGGCGACCCTGCTGAAGATGCCGGTGATCACCACCGCTTCCGTGCCGCAAGGGCCGAACGGGCCGTTGATTCCGGAAATTCACGAAGCCGCGCCGCATGCGCAATACGTGGCACGCAAGGGCGAGATCAACGCTTGGGATAACCCGGAATTTCACGCGGCAGTCAAAGCCACCGGCAAGAAAACGTTGGTGATCGCCGGCACCTTGACCAGCGTCTGCCTGGCGTTCCCGTCCATCGCTGCCGTGCACGAAGGCTACAAGGTCTTTGCCGTGGTCGACGCGTCCGGCAATCACTCCAAACTGGCCACTGATCTGACAGTTGCCCGTTTGGCCCAGGCCGGGGTGGTGCCGATCGACATCATGGCTACGCTTTCCGAGCTGCAAGGCTCGTGGAACCGTCCCGATGCCGAGCAGTGGGCGGCCGTCTACGCCCAGGCCATGCCGCATTATCAATTGCTGATCGAGAGCTACCTCAAGGCTCAGCAAGTCGCGAACGAACACGAAGTGCTGGATTCCCAACGCTGATCGAGTCTCCTGAGGCCGGCCCCCGTCGGCCTCTACACCCCGCGAGGATTACTGCAATGACCACTCAATACAAACGTCTGGACAAGAACAACGCTGCGGTGCTGTTGGTCGATCACCAGGCCGGGCTGCTGTCGCTGGTGCGCGATATCGATCCGGACAAATTCAAGAACAACGTGCTGGCGCTGGCCGATCTGGCCAAGTACTTCAAACTGCCGACAATCCTCACCACCAGTTTCGAAACCGGCCCCAACGGCCCGCTGGTGCCTGAGTTGAAAGCGCTGTTTCCGGATGCGCCGTACATTGCCCGTCCAGGCCAGATCAACGCTTGGGATAACGAAGATTTCGTCAAGGCGATCAAGGCGACGGGCAAGAAGCAACTGATCATTGCTGGCGTGGTGACCGAGGTCTGCGTGGCGTTCCCGGCGCTGTCGGCGATAGAGGAAGGTTTTGATGTGTTTGTGGTCACCGATGCCTCGGGCACGTTCAACGAATTGACCCGCGAATCGGCGTGGAATCGTATGTCCACGGCGGGTGCGCAGTTGATGACCTGGTTCGGTCTGGCCTGTGAGCTGCACCGCGACTGGCGCAACGACGTTGAAGGGCTGGGCACCCTGTTCTCCAACCACATCCCGGATTACCGCAACCTGTTCACCAGCTATAACAGCCTGTCTAACGACAAATAACCCACGCCACCCGCAAACCCCCGTAGGAGCTGCCGCAGGCTGCGATCTTTTGACTTTGTTTTTGAAGATCAAAAGATCGCAGCCTGCGGCAGCTCCTACAGGGTTTTGTGGGTTTTTTGCGGGTGTGTTCATGCTGTGAAATCAATTACTCCTACACTCTCCCCAATCTGTGCGATCTTCTCGCGATTGGCCCCCGTCGGAGTTGTTTGATGCTGTCTCTGCTGACCGAACACCCGTTGTTTTGCGCGTTGGTCCTGATCCTCCTTGATCTCGGTCTGTGGCGCCTGATCAGTTCCCGTGGCAGCGAGTGGAAATTGCTGGTGCGCGTGCTGATTTTTACCCTGTTCAGCATCTTGCTGTTCAACGAAGGCCTCAACCCGATGGAGCCCGCGCCGTGGGCCGACAACGTGCCGCTGCACCTGGCGGCGACCGGGTTGCAGATTGGCTGGTGGCTGTTTGGCGCGCGCACCCTGACAGTGTTGATCGGTGCGGTGATGATGCAACGGGTGGGGCACACCGGGCGGCTGTTGCAGGATCTGCTCGGCGCGGTGATTTTCCTTATCGCGATTATTGCGGCGCTGGCCTACGTGCTCGATCTGCCGGTCAAAGGCGTGCTGGCAACCTCCGGCGCCTTGGCGATCATCGTCGGTCTGGCCTTGCAGAGCACGCTCAGCGATGTGTTTTCCGGGATCGTCCTCAACACCACCAAGCCTTATCAACTGGATGACTGGATTTCCATCGACGGCACCGAAGGTCGGGTCACCGATATTGATTGGCGTGCCACGCGCCTGCAAACCAGTCAGGGCAGCATGGCGGTGATTCCCAACTCGCTGGCAGCCAAGGCGAAGATCATCAACTTCAGTCGACCGAGCAACATGTTCGGCGTCGCGGTCAGCGTGCAGGTCAGCCCGCATGCGCGGCCCAGTTCAGTGATCGAATCGCTGGAGCGGGCGATGCAGGGCTGTCGGCAATTGCTCGACAACCCGGCGCCGAGTGTCGCGCTGAAAAGCTCCGGCAGCAGCGGCGCGGAATACGAGATCAGCGGTTTCGTCGCGTCGATGGGCGAGAAACGCGTGGTGCGCAATCAGCTGTTTGATCTGGCGTACCGGCACTTGCAGGCGTCCGGGGTCAATCTGCTGTCGAGCGATGAAAGCAGCGCGCCGAGCAACCTGTCGCGGCCACGGGCATTGCTCGACAGTTCGCCGATTTTCTCGACGCTGCGTCAAGAAGAGAAAGAAACCTTCAGCCAGAACATGACCCTGCAAAATTTCCGCACTGGCGAGACGATCCTGGAGGCGGGGGAGGTCAGCGATCACTTGTTCATCATCGAGTCGGGCGTGGTCACAGTGACGCTGACCCGCCACGGCACGCCGTTCGAGTCAGGGCGCATGGGCCCGGGCGAAGTGATCGGCGAGGCGGGCATCCTTTCCGATTCTTCTGTGCCGGCCAAGTTTGCCGCGAAAACCTTCTGCGCCCTGTACCGCATCGAGAAGACTTACCTGAAACCGTGTCTCGACGCTCGCCACGATATCAGCGATGCGATGAAAACCTTGCTCGATTACCGCCTGCACAAGGCGCAATCGCTGACCGAGGAAGCGCCGGTGGTGGTGGCGAAAAAAGGCTTTCTGCAATGGCTGCGCAATCGCGCCTGAATGTTTTATGCGTAGGCGGCGAGTTTCTGTTCCAGGTGCGCGCGCACTTGCGGCCATTCGTCGTCGATGATGCTGAAACGCACCGAGTTGCGCTTGCGTCCGTCCGGCATGATCCGTTCATGACGGACGATACCTTCCTGCTGCGCGCCAAGGCGCAGAATCGCGTTACGTGACTTCTGGTTGTTCTCGTCGGTGGTGAACTGCACACGCACGCAATCGAGCACTTCGAAGGCGTGGCGCAGCATCAGGTATTTGGCTTCGGTGTTGACGAAGGATTTCTGCCAGCTCGCCGAGATCCAGCTGCTGCCGATTTCCAGCTTGCGATTGATCGGATCGATCTTCCAGAAGCGTGTTGAGCCGATCACCTCGCCGGTCTCCTTCAAGACGATGACAAACGGCATCACCGTGCCGGCCTCGCGGCCGTCGAGGGCCTTTTTCAGATAGCTGTCGACGGTGCTGGCTGATGGCACGACGGTCACGGTGAGGTTCCACAATTCGCCGTCGGCAGCCGCATGGAGCAGGGCGGCGGCGTCGGAATACTCAAGCGGGCGCAGAAGGATGCGCTGACCTTGCAGCGTGGTTGGCATGGGATTCAGGTCTCGGCAGAGCGGGCGAAGGGCGAGCGCCTATTACGCCGCAGCGAGCGGATCCGATGCAACCGCTGCGATGTTCACGCGGTCACAATTTTCACAGCCCACGGGCAGGAGCCTCAGCCGATGAAAAACCTGCGGATCGCCACCTACAACGTCAACGGTTTACGCGCGCGTTTGCCGAATCTGCTGGACTGGCTCAAGCGCGAGCAGCCCGACATCGCCTGCTTGCAAGAACTCAAATCGGTCGATTCGGCATTCCCCGCCGCCGAGCTGGAAGCCGCCGGTTACGGAGCGATCTGGCAAGGGCAGGCGGCGTGGAATGGTGTGGCGATTCTTGCCCGAGATGCGCAACCGCTGGAGAGCCGTCGCGGTTTACCGGGCGATCCCGACGACAAGCACAGTCGCTACCTGGAAGCGGCGGTGCACGGCGTGCTGGTCGGTTGCCTGTACCTGCCTAACGGCAATCCGCAACCGGGGCCGAAATTCGATTACAAACTGGCGTGGTTCGAACGGCTGATCCGCCACGCGAAAGACCTGCAAAGCAGCGATCACCCGGTGGTGCTGGCCGGTGATTACAACGTCGTGCCCACCGACATGGACATCTACAACACCCGCTCATGGCTCAAGGACGCTTTGCTGCAACCCGAAAGCCGCGAGTGTTATCAGCGCCTGCTCGATCAAGGCTGGACGGATTCGCTGCGACATCTGTATCCCGAGGATCGCCTCTACACTTTCTGGGATTACTTCCGCCAACACTGGCAAACCAACTCCGGTTTGCGCATCGATCATCTGCTGCTTAATCCGGCATTGAGTCCGTATCTGCACGAGGCCGGCGTAGACGCGTGGGTGCGCAATGAACCGCACGCCAGTGACCATGCGCCAACGTGGATTCGCATCGGCTCACGTAAAAAGCGCTAGCAGGCGATTGGCGAAATCAATTGTCGAAATCAGTGGCTGATCCCGTATACATGGCGACCATCAATGCAGTGAACTGCGGCCCCATGCAAAAGGATTGAGCAATGAGCGAGCCACGCCTGACGAACCTGAAGCTGTACCTGCAACGCCTGGGTTTTGATGCACCGCCAGCGCCGACGCTGGAAAATTTGCGGCTGCTGCAATGGCGCCACACCGGGGTCTTTCCTTTCGAGAATCTGGCGACGATTACTGGCGCACCGGTGCTGATCGATTTGCCGTCCATTGAAGAAAAAATCCTGCTCGGCGGTCGCGGTGGCTACTGCTATGAGCTGAATAATCTGTTCTTCACCCTGCTGCTCGAGCTGGGCTTCGACGCTCGCGCCATCAGCGGCCGTGTGGTGATGAATCAGCCGGAAGGCAGCTGGACGGCGCGCACGCACCGCTTGAGTCTGGTCACCCTCGACGGCGTGCGCTACATCACCGACGTCGGTTTCGGCGGCATGGTGCCGACGGCGCCGCTGCTTCTCGATACCGAGGCAGAACAAATCACCCCGCACGAACCCTATCGCATCGACAAACAAGCCGATGGCTACATGCTGCAAGCCAACGTCGCCGGCGAGTGGCGGCCGATGTACCTGTTCGACCTGCAGCGCCAGGAAGACATCGATTTCACCATCGGCAACTGGTACGTCTCGGCCCATCCCGACTCACCGTTTACTCAGCGCCTGATGGCGGCGCGTACCGGTGATGGCTGGCGCAAAACATTGAACAACGGCAGTTTCGCCCTTCATCGCATGGGCGCGAGCAGCGAGCGGCGCGAAATCACCGAGGTGGCGGCATTGATCGAACTGCTGGAGCAGGAATTCGGCATTCACCTGCCGGACGTGCCGCATACACGGCATTCCCTCGAACGAATGATCGTACCGGCCAAAGCCTAAGGCTTGGCATCCGGTTCCAGCACCCGGCGAATTTCCCCGGCCGCTGCCGACAATTTTTTCTCAAGACTCTTGAGATCGGCGGCGGTAATGCCTTTGCTGAATTGCAGCGGATCGTCCTGGTCGTGCTTTTCGGCATCGAGCAAAGCATGGCGCAGCGTGTTGTTAATCACCGTCTGATAACCAAACCCCTCGTTCTCCGCCACCGTGCGCGCGGCGTCGATAACAGCATCGTCGAGCATGATGGTGATCCGGGTTTTGCCCTTGGTCGACGCCACAGCGCCGCGTTTGCCTTGGGAGAAGTCATATTCGTCTTTCATTGGTTAAATCTCTTTAACAAAATACTCAAAATCATTATGCATATTTAATATGCATAAAAAAGACCGCGACCGCACCGTCGGTCGCCATGAACACTTCAGCGTAGTGGGCGTTGGCGCAGATGCAGGCAGGGATGCGTTGCCGGATTTGTGGGTGTTGCGAGGCGCGGACTAGAAGCTTGGATGGCTACCTATCCATTTTGTGACTGACAAGTTGTATACAACTCTATGGACATTTGTCCTGAGTATTGAATACAGTGTGCGCATAACAAAAACCAGGGAACCCCCCACCATGAAAACGCCCCATGTTTCACACCAACGGCCCGAGGACGAAAATCTCGGGGTCGGCGCGAATATGGCTTACGGCCTGCAACATGTTCTGACCATGTACGGCGGTATCGTTGCGGTGCCACTGATCATCGGCCAGGCGGCCGGCCTGTCGCCGGCAGACATTGGTTTGTTGATTGCTGCTTCATTGTTTGCGGGGGGGCTGGCGACGCTGCTGCAAACCCTGGGTCTACCGTTTTTTGGCTGTCAGTTGCCGCTGGTACAGGGCGTGTCGTTCTCCGGCGTGGCGACCATGGTCGCGATCGTCAGCAGTGGCGGGGAGGGCGGCTTCCAGTCGGTGCTTGGCGCCGTCATTGCGGCATCGCTGATCGGCTTGCTGATCACACCGGTGTTCTCGCGCATCACCAAGTTCTTCCCGCCATTGGTCACCGGTATCGTGATCACCACCATCGGCTTGACGCTGATGCCCGTGGCCGCACGCTGGGCGATGGGCGGCAACAGCCACGCGCCGGACTTCGGCAGCATGCAAAATATCGGTCTGGCAGCAGTGACGCTGGTGCTCGTGTTGCTGCTGAGCAAGGTGGGCAGCTCAACCATCTCGCGTCTGTCGATCCTGTTGGCCATGGTGATCGGTACGATACTGGCGGTGTTCCTCGGTATGGCGGATTTCTCCAATGTCACCACCGGGCCGATGTTCGGCTTCCCGACGCCGTTCCACTTTGGCATGCCGACCTTCCATTTCGCGGCGATTCTGTCGATGTGCATCGTGGTCATGGTGACGCTGGTGGAAACCTCGGCGGACATTCTGGCGGTCGGTGAAATCATCGGCACCAAGGTCGACTCCAAGCGTCTGGGCAACGGTCTGCGTGCGGACATGCTGTCGAGTATGTTTGCGCCGATCTTCGGTTCGTTCACCCAGAGCGCTTTCGCCCAGAACGTTGGTCTGGTGGCGGTGACCGGGATCAAGAGCCGTTATGTGGTGGCCACCGGCGGCGTATTCCTGGTGATCCTTGGCCTGCTGCCGTTCATGGGTCGGGTTATCGCAGCGGTACCGACTTCGGTACTCGGCGGCGCCGGTATCGTGCTGTTCGGCACTGTGGCAGCGAGTGGTATTCGTACGCTGTCGAAGGTTGATTATCGCAACAACGTCAACCTGATCATCGTCGCCACCTCGATCGGTTTCGGCATGATCCCGATTGCCGCGCCGAACTTCTACGATCACTTCCCAAGCTGGTTTGCGACCATTTTCCACTCGGGCATCAGCTCGTCGGCGATCATGGCGATCCTGCTGAACCTGGCGTTCAACCATTTCACCACCGGCAACTCCGATCAACAGTCGGTGTTTGCGGCGGCGGAAGAGCGGACTCTGCGTTATCGCGATCTGGATGCGCTGCGCGAAGGCGATTACTTCAGCGACGGCAAACTGCATGACTGCGACGGCAATGAAGTGCCGGTGATCGAGCCGGATGATCACGACCACGGCCATGGCGCGCCGAAAGTGCAGGTGAAAAGCAGCGAGCATGTCTGACCGCTGTAGCTGAATGGAAAAGGGCCGATCTGTTAATCAGATCGGCCCTTTTTGTTTGAAGATCAAAAGATCGCAGCCTTCGGCAGCTCCTACAGAGATCGGTGTTCCGCGATCTTTTGATCTTTTCGAGCGCCCACAAAAAAGCCCCTGAATCTTTCGATTCAGGGGCTTTGCTATTTGGCTCCACAACCTGGACTCGAACCAGGGACCCAATGATTAACAGTCATTTGCTCTACCAACTGAGCTATTGCGGAATTGGTGCGTATGTTACTGATTCAAAAAGAGAAGTCAAGCATCGATTGTGAAATTGAACGATTTGCCGGGATGAATGGTGGTTTGTCAGCGATTGGCGGTTACCAGATTCTCGCCAGAGGTCTACCATGGCCGCCCGGAAGTGGTAACACGCGCTACCGGCCATCCGCCGAAAAGGTACGCGCCATGCATCACATGATCTGTCAGTCCCGCAACAGCGAGGTGTTCGCATGAGCATCGCGCAAATCAGCCTGCCGAAAGGCGTCGGCCCTCACGCCGAAAAACTCCTCGATGCGATCACTCAGGCCGGCACCGCTGAAGAACTGAATCGCGCTGGCGGCAAGGCCGAAGGTTTTGTCCTCGGTCTGGAAAGCGCCAAGGCGATCAAGAGCCAGATCGCCGAATCGCTGTACGTCGCGTATGACGATGCCGCCAGTCAGCGCGCCACCGAATTGGCTTAACTGCCGAAGGTAATGGTGCCGAGCATCAGTTTGGCGTAAGCCGCCGTGGCTGCAAGTTGCACCAGCCACAGCACCAGACCGCCAAGAAACACCCCGGTCGCCACTTGCAGCACCAGGCTTTTTTCGCGTTTGGCCGAGGCGCGGGGGATGAAATCATCCAGATCGTCACGGTCGGCGCGCAGGTTGTCGTTTTTCATTTGGTTTCTCGCAGAATTCGGAGGTTGACTCATAACCTGTAGGAGCAGAGCTTGCTCGCGAAGGCGTCTGGTCAGTCGCCATCATCACTGGCTGAACCACCGCTATCGCGAGCAAGCTTTGCTCCTACAATTTGGATTTGTGTGCAGTTTAGAGGGAATGTTGCATTCCTTCGGACAAATAAAAAACGGGAAGCCCCAAGGCTTCCCGTTTTTCATCACGCAGCGTTATCAGATGACCTGAACGATCGCGTCCGTTACAGCCTTGATGTTGCTCTGATTCAGCGCAGCCACGCAGATGCGACCGGTATCCAGTGCGTAAATGCCGAACTCGTTTCGCAGGCGATGCACTTGTTCAGTGGTCAGGCCCGAGTAAGAGAACATGCCGCGCTGACGACCCACAAAGCTGAAGTCGCGGCCCGGGGCTTTCTCGGCCAGCAGGGCAACCATCTGCTCACGCATGCCGCGAATGCGCAGACGCATTTCAGCCAGTTCCGCTTCCCACTGCGCACGCAGTTCCGGGCTGTTCAGCACGGCAGCGACGATGCTTGCGCCGTGAGTCGGCGGGTTGGAGTAGTTGGTGCGGATCACGCGTTTGACTTGCGAGAGCACGCGCGCGCTTTCTTCTTTCGATTCGCTGATGATCGACAGGGCGCCAACGCGCTCGCCGTACAGCGAGAACGACTTGGAGAACGAGCTCGAGACGAAGAAAGTCAAGCCGGATTCAGCGAACAGGCGCACAGCGGCGGCGTCTTCGTCGATACCGTCGCCAAAACCCTGGTACGCCATGTCGAGGAACGGCACGTGACCTTTGGCTTTAACCACTTCCAGCACGTTGTTCCAGTCCGCCGGGGTCAGGTCGACGCCGGTCGGGTTGTGGCAGCAAGCGTGAAGGATAACGATCGAGCCGTTCGGCAGGGCGTTGAGGTCTTCGAGCATGCCAGCACGGTTAACGTCGTGGGTGGCAGCGTCGTAGTAACGATAGTTCTGTACCGGGAAACCGGCGGTTTCGAACAGTGCGCGGTGGTTTTCCCAGCTCGGGTCGCTGATCGCCACGACGGCGTTCGGCAGCAGTTGCTTGAGGAAGTCAGCACCGATTTTCAGGGCGCCAGTACCGCCGACGGCCTGAGTGGTGATGACGCGACCGGCGCTGATCAGCGGCGAGTAATTGCCGAACAGCAGTTTCTGCACGGCCTGGTCGTAGGCAGCGATGCCATCGATCGGCAGGTAACCCCGCGAAGCGTGTTGAGCGACGCGAATCGTCTCGGCTTCAATAACGGCGCGCAGAAGTGGAATTCGCCCCTCTTCGTTGCAGTAAACGCCAACGCCCAGGTTGACCTTGGTGGTCCGGGTATCGGCGTTGAATGCTTCGTTGAGGCCCAGGATTGGATCGCGGGGTGCCATTTCGACAGCGGAGAACAGGCTCATTATTACGGCGGCTCTGAATGGATAGTGGAGGGACGTGTGGCGCTCCAGCCGAATGCACTAGAGCGGTGCACAAACGGGGAGCTAGTATAGAGGCCATCTGCGAGCAATGGCGACAGGCGATTCGGCTTTTCAGGTAAGTTTTTGCGATTATTTCTTGACCGTTAGTCGATTGGCCGTGTCAGAGACTTTACCGGATGTAGGACGTTTGCCTTGAAAGCAGAGGCAATCGCCACCACATTGAGCACAATCCAGGTTTTTTCTTGCGCGACACCGGTCGTTTGCGGTTGTCCCCGTGGTGCTCCGCTTTGCGCGGAACGCCGCGATCCCAGAGGTGTATATGTCCGAATTCCAGCTCGTCACTCGCTTTGAGCCCGCCGGCGATCAGCCGGAAGCCATCCGCCAATTGGTCGAGGGTATCGAAGCCGGGCTGGCGCACCAGACGCTGCTCGGTGTGACCGGTTCGGGCAAGACCTTCAGCATCGCCAATGTCATCTCGCAGATTCAGCGCCCGACGCTGGTGCTGGCGCCGAACAAAACCCTCGCCGCGCAGTTGTACGGCGAATTCAAGGCGTTCTTCCCGAACAACGCCGTTGAATACTTCGTTTCCTACTACGACTACTACCAGCCCGAAGCCTATGTGCCGTCGTCCGACACCTTCATCGAGAAGGATGCGTCGATCAACGACCACATCGAGCAGATGCGCCTGTCCGCGACCAAAGCGTTGCTGGAGCGAAAAGACGCGATCATCGTCACCACGGTGTCGTGCATCTACGGTCTCGGTAGCCCGGAAACCTATTTGAAAATGGTCTTGCACGTCGATCGCGGTGACAAACTCGATCAACGCGCATTGCTGCGCCGTTTGGCCGACCTGCAATACACCCGCAACGACATGGATTTCGCCCGCGCGACCTTCCGTGTGCGCGGCGACGTGATCGACATCTACCCGGCGGAATCCGATCTGGAAGCGATCCGCATCGAGTTGTTTGATGACGAAGTCGAAAGCATTTCCGCGTTCGATCCGCTGACCGGCGAAGTCATCCGCAAGATGCCGCGCTTCACGTTCTACCCGAAGAGCCACTATGTGACGCCACGGGAAACCCTGCTCGACGCCATCGAACACATCAAAGTCGAATTGCAGGAGCGCCTTGAATACCTGCGCAGCAACAACAAATTGGTCGAGGCCCAGCGCCTTGAGCAGCGCACCCGTTTCGACCTGGAGATGATCCTCGAACTGGGTTACTGCAACGGCATCGAAAACTACTCGCGCTACTTGTCCGGGCGTCCGGCCGGTGCCGCGCCGCCAACCCTTTACGATTATCTGCCGGCGGATGCCTTGCTGGTGATCGACGAATCCCACGTCAGCGTGCCGCAGGTTGGCGCGATGTATAAGGGCGACCGTTCGCGTAAGGAAACCCTAGTCGAATATGGTTTCCGCCTACCGTCCGCACTGGATAACCGGCCGATGCGTTTCGATGAGTGGGAAGGGGTGAGCCCGCAGACCATTTTCGTTTCGGCGACGCCGGGCAACTACGAAGCCGAGCACGCCGGGCGCGTGGTCGAGCAACTGGTGCGTCCGACCGGGCTGGTCGATCCGCAGATTGAAGTGCGCCCGGCGCTGACGCAGGTCGACGATCTGCTGTCGGAAATCTCCAAGCGCGTAGCGATCGAAGAGCGCGTGCTGGTCACTACGCTGACCAAACGCATGGCCGAAGACCTCACCGATTACCTCGCCGATCACGGCGTGCGTGTGCGCTATTTGCACTCGGATATCGACACCGTTGAGCGCGTCGAAATCATCCGCGATCTGCGCCTTGGTACGTTCGATGTGCTGGTCGGCATCAACCTTCTGCGTGAAGGTCTGGACATGCCGGAAGTGTCGCTGGTAGCGATTCTCGATGCGGACAAGGAAGGTTTCCTGCGTTCCGAGCGCTCGCTGATCCAGACCATTGGCCGCGCGGCGCGTAACCTCAATGGCCGGGCGATTCTTTACGCAGATCGCATGACCGGTTCGATGGAGCGGGCGATTGGCGAGACCGAACGACGTCGCGACAAGCAAATCGCCTTCAACCTGGAAAACGGCATCACCCCGAAAGGCGTGTTCAAGGACGTCGCCGACATCATGGAAGGCGCCACCGTGCCGGGCTCGCGCAGCAAGAAGCGCAAAGGCATGGCCAAGGCTGCCGAAGAGAACGCCAAGTACGAAGCCGAATTGCGTTCGCCGAGCGAGATCACCAAGCGTATTCGCGCGCTGGAAGAGAAGATGTATCAACTGGCGCGGGATCTGGAGTTTGAAGCGGCGGCGCAGATGCGTGATGAGATTGCCAAACTGCGTGAACGCCTTTTGGCTGTTTGATCAATACGCCCTGACTTCAAACCTGTAGGAGCTGCCGAAGGCTGCGATCTTTTGATCTTGTTTTTACAATCAAAGTCAAAAGATCGCAGCCTTCGGCAGCTCCTACAGGATTGAGTCGGATCAGTGAGATTCCCCGGCCTTTAGCCCCGCCGGGAGCTTTTTGGTCAGTAGAATCGCCAACATACTGATCCCCAGCGCAATCCCGACAAAGTGAAACGCATCGTTGTAAGCCATGATCGCCGCCTGCTGATGGACGATCTCACTCAACTTGCCCAGCGCCGCCGTGTCACTGCCAAACCGATCCGTCATCGACGCCAACCGCTCGGCCACCTGCGGATTGGTCGGCACTACCGCCTCGCGCAAATAATCGAAGTAGGTCTTGGTGCGCGCGTCCAGCAGCGTCGCCAGCAAGGCAATGCCGATCGCACCGCCAAGATTCCGCAGAATGTTGAACAGGCTCGATGCCGACCCCGCGTCCTGCGGCAGGATGTACGCCGTGGCAATCAGCGAAATCGTCACCATAATCAACGGCTGCCCCAGCGCCCGGACAATCTGAATCTGATTGAACTGCGGCCCGGCAAAATCCGGGTTAAGTACCCCCGATGAAAAACTCGCCAGACCAAACAGTCCAAACCCCAGCGTGCACAGCCATTTCGGCGAAATGATCTTCATCAGTTTCGGCACCAGCGGAATCAGAAACAGCTGCGGCACGCCCATCCACATGATTACTTCGCCGATCTGCAGGGAGTTGTAGTTCTGGATCTGCGCCAGGTACAGCGGCAACAGATAAATCGAGCCGTACAACCCGACACCCATGCCCAGGCTGGAAATACTCGATAAACCGAAATTGCGATTACGCAGAATGCCAAGGTTGATCAGCGGATTGGGTTTGGAAATCTGCACGATGACAAAGGTGATCAAACTCACCAACGCAATGCTGCCCAGCGTCACGATCAAGCTCGATTCCAGCCAGTCCTTGCGATGGCCTTCCTCGAGAAAAACCTGCAAGCAACCGAGGCCGATGCCCAGCGTGAGGATGCCGGTGTAATCGGTGCTTTTGAGCAATTCCCAGTGCGCTTCTTTCTTTTCCAGCCCATACATCAATCCGGCGATCATGATCAGGCCGGGCGGGATGTTGATATAGAAGATGTATTCCCAGCCCCAATTTTCCGTGAGCCAGCCGCCCAGCGTCGGGCCGATTGACGGCGCAAACGTCGCGGTCATGGCAAACATCGCCATGCCTTTGGCGCGGTGGTGTTCGGGGAGTTTGATCAAGGTCAGGGTGAACGCCAGCGGGATCAGCGCGCCGCCGGTGAAGCCTTGCATGGCGCGAAAGACGATCATGCTCTCCAGGCTCCAGGCCATCGAGCACAGCAGCGAAGACACCAGAAAACCCAGTGACACCCAAACCGCCAGTCGTCGCGCCGACAGCAACTGCACCAGCCACGCGGTCAGCGGAATCATGATGATTTCCGCGACCAGATAGGAGGTGGAAATCCACGAACCTTCTTCCAGCGTCGCCGACAGCGCGCCCTGAATATCTTTCAGCGAAGAGTTGGTGATCTGGATATCGAGCACGGCCATAAAGGCGCCGAGCATCACGCTCATCACCGCAATCCAATCGCGCCGGGTCGGTTCGCCGACCGGGCGGATCAGCGAATCACCGGCCATCTTCAGGGGCGTCTTTGATGTTTACGGTCGCGGTGACCGACATGCCCGGACGGATTTTGCCGTGCAGCGGGTTATCGGCTTTGAAGGTCAGTTTCACCGGAATCCGTTGCACGACTTTGGTGAAGTTGCCGGTGGCGTTGTCCGGTGGCAACAGGCTGAACTGCGCGCCAGATGCGGCGAACAGGCTCTCGACCCGCGCTTCGATCGGCGTGTCGCCATAGGCATCGAAGGTCAGCTCGGCTTTTTGTCCCGGCTGCATGTGGCCGATCTGGGTTTCCTTGAAGTTGGCCTGCACCCAGATGTCTTCGTCCGGAACGATCGACAACAGATAGGCGCCGGCCTGCACCACTTGGCCGTTGCGCGCAGCGCGTTGGCCAACGAGGCCGCTGATCGGCGCGTGGATTTCGCTACGAGTCAGGTTGAGTTCGGCTTGCGCAATATCGGCGTGGGCGTTGGCGATCTGTGCGTCGAGGCGTTTGATTTCAGCGTTCAGGGCGTTGACCTGCTGACGCTGACCTTGCGCGTCAGCCTGTGCTTTAGCCACTTGCGAACGAGCAATGTGGGCGTCGGCGGAGAGGGTGGTCACGCGTTCTTCGGAAACGTAACCGGGTTTGCGCAGGGTTTCAGCGCGCGACAAATCCATCTGCGAACGGCCAAGCGTCGCTTGGGTGGTCGCCACTTGCGCATCGCTGGCGGCGATCAGGCTCGATTGTTGGGTCAGTTTGCTTTGCGCTTGCAGGCGTTCGGCTTCGCGGGTGGCGAGGGCGGCGTTGGCGCGGTCTACCGCGAGGCGGAAATCATTCGGTTCGAGGCGTACCAGCAACTGGCCTTTTTCCACGTGCTGATTGTCCTGCACCAGCACTTCATCGATGCGCGCGCCCAATTGGCTCGAGACACGAGTGATCTCACCCTGGACATAGGCGTTGTCGGTGCTTTCATAAAAGCGTCCTTTGAGAAACCAGTGGGCGAAGAAACCCCCGGCAATCAGCAGGACGAGCAGCAGGAAAATAAACAGGCGACGCTTGAGTTGGGCAGGCATGAGGCAAACTGTAGTCGAGGAATTGTAAGGAAAGTTATCAGCAGGCAAATTTGGCATACAGCCGATAAACGGTAAATGCCATCTGCTGATATTCCGCTATTCATCACGGCTTACTGGCCTTACAGACGCAAACTTGGCTTAAATGCCCTGCCCGCTGGAGCGGGGCGGGTGTCGCCTGTTACCATTCGCCGCTTGATTGTTTTGCTTTTCATTATTTTCGAGACATGCCATGACCACCGTCCGCACTCGCATCGCGCCATCGCCTACCGGGGATCCCCACGTAGGTACCGCTTACATCGCATTGTTCAACTACTGCTTTGCCAAGCAGCACGGCGGTGAGTTCATCCTGCGGATCGAAGACACCGACCAGTTGCGTTCGACCCGCGAGTCCGAACAGCAGATCTTCGACGCCCTGCGCTGGTTGGGCATCGACTGGAGCGAAGGCCCGGACGTTGGCGGCCCGCACGGCCCGTATCGCCAGAGCGAGCGCGGCGACATCTATCAGAAGTACTGCCAGCAACTGGTCGATATGGGCCATGCGTTCCCATGCTTCTGCACTGCTGAAGAACTGGATCAGATGCGCGCCGAGCAAATGGCTCGCGGCGAAACGCCACGCTACGACGGCCGCGCGCTGCTGCTGTCGAAAGAAGAAGTCGCAGCCCGTCTGGCCGCTGGCGAACCCCACGTGATCCGCATGAAAGTGCCGAGCGAAGGCGTTTGCGTGGTGCCGGACATGCTCCGTGGCGACGTCGAGATCCCGTGGGATCGCATGGACATGCAAGTGCTGATGAAGACCGACGGCCTGCCGACGTACTTCCTCGCCAACGTGGTCGACGATCACCTGATGGGCATCACCCACGTGCTGCGCGGCGAAGAGTGGCTGCCATCGGCACCAAAACTGATTCTGTTGTACGAATACTTCGGCTGGGAACAACCGGAGCTGTGCTACATGCCGCTGTTGCGTAACCCGGACAAGAGCAAGCTGTCCAAGCGCAAGAACCCGACCTCGGTGACGTTCTACGAGCGCATGGGCTTCATGCCGGAAGCGATGCTCAACTACCTCGGCCGCATGGGCTGGTCTATGCCGGACGAGCGCGAGAAGTTCTCGCTGCAGGAAATGGTCGACAACTTCGACCTCAAGCGTGTCTCGCTCGGTGGGCCGATCTTCGACATCGAGAAGCTGTCGTGGCTCAACGGCCAGTGGCTGCGTGATCTGCCGGTGGAAGAGTTTGCCAGCCGTCTGCAGACCTGGGCGCTGAACCCGGAATACATGATGAAGATCGCGCCGCTGGTGCAGGGTCGCGTTGAAACTTTCAGCCAGGTTGCACCGCTGGGCGGGTTCTTCTTCGCCGGTGGCGTCAATCCGGATGCCAAACTGTTCGAATCGAAAAAGCTCTCGGGCGATCAGGTTCGTCAGTTGATGCAGTTGATCCTGTGGAAGCTGGAAAGCCTGCGTCAGTGGGAGAAAGACAACATCACCGCAACGATTCAGGCAGTGGTTGAATCGCTGGAATTGAAACTGCGTGACGCGATGCCGCTGATGTTTGCTGCAATCACTGGTCAGGCGAGCTCGGTGTCGGTGCTCGATGCGATGGAAATCATCGGCCCGGATCTGACCCGCTTCCGTCTGCGTCAGGCGATTGACCTGCTGGGCGGTGTGTCGAAGAAAGAAAACAAAGAGTGGGAAAAGCTCCTGGCCGCCATCGCCTAAACGCTTTGCCTTCTTGTAGGAGCTGCCGAAGGCTGCGATCTTTTGATCTTGTTTTCAAAAGATAAAGTCAAAAGATCGCAGCCTGCGGCAGCTCCTACAGGTCTGTGTGACATCCCGAGTCCCGAATTTACGGGGGGAGGGCGGTAAGTGATTGTTATGCCGACGAAAAACTTTGAAATTTTTCAAAAATAAGTTTGACAGGCTTTCGATACGCCCTTAAGATTCGCCCCGTCCTCAGCGATGACATCAACGATGAGGGGCTATAGCTCAGCTGGGAGAGCGCCTGCATGGCATGCAGGAGGTCAACGGTTCGATCCCGTTTAGCTCCACCAATTTTACACTTCGAGGTCTGGCCACACCGGCCTTGAAGCGATCAACACTCAGTGTTGGTCTGTTGTATAGAAGGGTTTGCGTCCCCTTCGTCTAGTGGCCTAGGACACCGCCCTTTCACGGCGGTAACAGGGGTTCGAGTCCCCTAGGGGACGCCAGTTTTACAGAAGTGATGTTGCAAGATGTCACTCCGCCGCGAGGCGATAAATCGGGGCTTTAGCTCAGCTGGGAGAGCGCCTGCATGGCATGCAGGAGGTCAGCGGTTCGATCCCGCTAAGCTCCACCAATTTTACAGTTCAAGGTCTGGCCACACCGGCCTTGAATCGATCAGCACTCAGCACTGATCAGTTGTATAGAAGGTTTGTGTCCCCTTCGTCTAGTGGCCTAGGACACCGCCCTTTCACGGCGGTAACAGGGGTTCGAGTCCCCTAGGGGACGCCACGATTACCCGCTCTGCGGGATTTTATAAGGGTCATTCAATTATTGAATGGCCCTTTTGTTTGTCTGGCGTTTGGCCAATTCTCCTATTTCCTAAACTGTGCTTCAGACCAGCGGTCACATTCTTGACTTGCAGATTATTATTATGCGAATAATATTCTAGTCGTAATATTCGGAGGCAACGATGAACGATAAAAAAGCTCAAACCCGCGAACGCATCCTCAAGGCTGCCAGCGCTGCACTGATTCAGCGCGGCCCGGCAGACCCTAGCGTGGGCGAAGTGATGGGCGCAGCCGGCCTGACGGTTGGCGGCTTCTACGCGCACTTCGAAAGCAAGGACGCGATGATGCTTGAAGCGTTCAAACAGCTGCTTGGCCGCCGCCGCGACCTGATTGCCGACATGGACGCCGAACTGACCGGTGAAGAACGCCGCGCGCTGGTGGCTGCGTTCTACCTGTCGCGCAAGCACCGTGATTCCAGCGAAGCGGCCTGCCCGATTCCGGCGTCGATCGGTGAGTTGGGGCGTCTGCCGGAATCGTTCCGCATCGCGCTGAACGAACACCTGGAATTGATGATTGCGCAGTTGGCGTCCAGCCCTGAGGACACCGACAAAGCCCTGGCTGATGTGGCCTTGATGGTGGGAGGTCTGGCCCTCGCAAGAGCGCTCGGCCCTGGAGATTTATCCGATCGATTGCTGCGCGCTGCCAAGTCGGCGGTGCGTTGACCTGAAGGCAACACGCCTGAGGAGAGAGCGATGAGCACGTTGAAATGGGTTCGTGGCGTTAATGGCACCTTAGGCTGGTTTGCACCGAAATTAGTGGCGAGCAAAATGCGCCTGGCGTTCATGACGCCGCGCGCGCTGCCATTGCGCGATTGGGAATTGCCGATGCTGGCCAGTGCCGAGCGCATCACGCTTCGCTTCGGACTCTCGGCATTGCGCTGGGGCCAAGGCCCGGCGGTGCTGCTGATGCACGGCTGGGAAGGGCGGCCCACCCAGTTCGCCGCGCTGATCACGGCGCTCGTCGATGCCGGTTACACCGTCGTTGCGCTCGATGGCCCGGCACACGGTCGCTCACCGGGGCGTGAAGCCAACGTCGTCCTGTTCGCCCGCGCCATGCTTGAGGCTGCTGCCGAGCTTCCGCCGCTGCAAGCGGTCATCGGTCACTCCATGGGCGGCGCCAGCGCGATGCTCGCCGTGCAATTGGGCTTGCGCACCGAAACCCTCGTCAGCATCGCCGCGCCGGCACGCATTCTTGGTGTGTTGCGCGGGTTTGCTCGCTACATGGGCATGCCACCGCGAGCGCGTTCGGCCTTCATCCGTCAGGTCGAGCAGGACGTCGGCATGCGCGCCGCGACCCTTGACGTTGCCCACTATCAACTGGATATGCCCGGCCTGATCGTGCACGCCGAGGACGACAATTTCGTCTCGGTCAAAGAGTCGCAGTTGATCCACGAATCCTGGTTCGACAGCCGTCTGCTGCGCCTTGAGGGCGGTGGTCATCAGCGCGTGCTCGCCGACCCGCGCGTGATTGATGGCGTGTTATCACTGCTCGCCGGCCGTAGCCTTCAGGCGCGCCAATCGGCGTGAGCTCCGTTACACTGCCCCGGTTGAATAACTGACCGGGAGTGGGGCATGGGCTGGGATCGGGCAACGCCGTTTACCATTGATCTGCAAGTAGGCGCCGAAGACATCGACGGGCTGGGCCACGCGAATAACGCGGTCTACGTGACTTGGCTCGAGCGCTGCGCCTGGCGCCACTCGCAGCGTCTGGGGCTGGATCTGGTTGAATATCGGCGACTGGATCGGGCGATGGCCGTGGTGCGCCACGAAATCGATTATCTGGCAGCGGCGTATGAAGGCGACGAGTTGCAATTGGCGACATGGATCGTCGATTGGGATCAACGTTTGAAGATGACACGGCACTTTCAGTTGATCCGCCCGAGCGACAACACCACGCTGCTGCGTGCGCAAACCACGTTTGTCTGCATCGAACTGTCCACCGGCAAACCCAAGCGCATGCCGGCCGAGTTTATCGAAGGCTATGGCCCGGCGATCCTGACCCCGGCCTGACACAATCCCTGTAGGAGCTGCCGCAGGCTGCGATCTTTTGATCTTGATTATAAAAAACAACATCAAAGATCGCAGCCTTCGGCAGCTCCTACAAGGGATCTGCGGTTTCCCGCGATATCCAGTAAACTGCCGCACGTTTTTTCCTTAAGTAGTGTTTTCCCCATGCAAATTGCTCTGGCGCCCATGGAGGGGTTGGTCGACGACATCCTCCGCGACGTGCTGACCCGCGTTGGCGGCATCGACTGGTGCGTGACCGAATTCATTCGGGTCAACGATCAGTTGCTCACCCCGGCGTACTTCCACAAGTTCGGCCCCGAGCTGCTCAACGGCGCCCGCACCGCTTCCGGCGTGCCGCTGCGCGTGCAATTGCTCGGTTCCGACCCGGTGTGCCTGGCGGAAAACGCTGCGCTGGCCTGCGAGCTCGGCTCCGAAGTGATCGACCTCAACTTCGGCTGCCCGGCCAAGACCGTGAACAAATCCCGTGGCGGCGCGGTACTGCTGAAAGAGCCCGAGTTGCTCAACCAGATCGTCGAACACGTGCGCCGTGCCGTGCCTGCGCATATTCCGGTGACCGCGAAAATGCGCCTCGGCTTCGACAGCCCCGACGGCTCGCTGGTATGCGCCACGGCATTGGCCGAAGGCGGCGCCGAACACATTGTGGTTCACGCGCGAACCAAAATGGACGGCTACAAACCGCCGGCGCACTGGGAGTGGATCCCGCGTGTGCAGGACGTGGTCAAGGTGCCGGTGTTCGCCAATGGCGATATCTGGAGCGTCGAAGACTGGCGTCGTTGCCGCGAAATCAGCGGCGTCGAAGACATCATGCTCGGTCGCGGTCTGGTGTCGCGCCCGGATCTGGCCAAACAAATCGCCGCTGCCCGTGCCGGAGAAGAAGTCGTCGAGATGACTTGGGCGGAACTGATGCCGCTGATTCAGGACTTCTGGTTGCAAGCCAAAGCACAGATGACCGCTCGCCAATCGCCGGGCCGTTTGAAGCAATGGCTGGCGATGCTGACGCGCAATTATCCTGAGGCGACCGAACTGTTTACCGTGCTGCGCCGTGAGACCGAGCCGGATCATGTTTCGCGTTTGCTGGGTTTGCCGGTTGCCGAAGCCGCCTGAAAAAACTGCAAACGGGCTTATAAAAAAAGGGCGCCAACGGCGCCCTTTTTTGTGCCCGCTATTCCAGCAACACCTTCAAATCATCCAGCGCCACCGGCCGGCTGTGCAGATAACCCTGATACAAATGGCAACCTAATCCCTGCAAAAACGCCAACTGCTCCGGCGTCTCCACCCCTTCGGCGATCACTTCCAGCTCCAGACTGCGCGCCATCGCGACGATTGCGCGGATGATCTCGGCATCGTTCGGATCCGTCGTCGCATCACGGATAAACGACTGATCGATTTTCAGCGTGTCCACCGGCAAGCGCTTGAGGTACGTCAGCGACGAATACCCTGTGCCGAAATCGTCCATGGCGAAGCTCACGCCGAGTTTTTTCAGGCGACGCATTTTGCTGATGGTGTCTTCCAGGTTCTGGATGACGATGCCTTCGGTGATTTCCAGTTTCAGCAGCGAGCAGGGCAAGCCGTGGCTGATCATGCTGTGTTCGATGCGTTCGACGAAGTCGTTCTGGCGGAACTGGCGCGGGCTGATGTTCACGCACAGGCTGAAGTTGAGCGGGTCGACCAGTTTCAGTCCGATCAGCTGTTTGAAGGCGTCGCAGGCTTCGTCGAGGATCCACGTGCCGACTTCGAGAATCAGGCCGCTGTCTTCCAGAACCTTGATGAATTCGGTGGGCGATTGCGCGCCGAGTTCCGGGTGGTTCCAGCGCACCAGCGCTTCGGCGCCGATGATCTGGTTGTTGCGGGCATCGATCTGCGGCTGGAAGTGCACGTTGAATTCACCGCGCGACAGCGCCAGACGCAAATCGGTCTCCATGCGCAGCCGCTCGCTGGCCGCTTTCTGCATGGTGTTGTGGTACATCTGCGTGGTGTTGCGCCCGGAATCCTTGGCCCGGTACAGCGCGATATCGGCGCGTTTGAGCAGATCGGTCGGGGTCGAGCCGTGATCGGGAATCAGCGCCACACCGATGCTCGGCGTCACTTGCAGGCGCTGGCCATCGAGGAACATCGGTTCCGAAAGCAATTCGCGGATGGTGTCGGCCAGTTCGCGCACTTGCGCACTGACTTCGTTGCGCGAACCTTCCAGACCGCTGAGCAGCACCACAAACTCATCACCGCCGAGGCGCGCGACGGTGTCTTCCATGCGCACGCTGGCTTCAAGGCGCGCGGTGATGATCTTCAACACCGTGTCGCCGACCGGATGGCCGAGGGAATCGTTGATGTGCTTGAAGTGATCGAGATCGAGAAACAGCAAGGCGCCGCGCAGGTTATGGCGCTTGAGCAGGGCGATCTGCTGGCTCAGGCGATCCATCAGCAAGGCGCGGTTGGGCAGGTTGGTCAGTGGATCGTGATAAGCCAGATGGCGAATTTGTGCTTCGGCATTTTTCAGCAGACTGACGTCGCGGGCGGTCAGCAGCAGGCACGCGGTTTCATTGAGGGTGATCGGCTCGACCGAGACTTCGACCGTGAGCATTTCCCCGCGCTTGTTGCGCCCAAGCATTTCCTGATGGTGCACGCGGCCCTTGATTTGTAACTCGGCGAGTAGCGCCGAGCGCTGTTTCTCCTCGGCCCAGATGCCGACCTGATACACGGTTTTACCGACGACCTCTTCAGCGCGATAACCGGTGAGGCGGCAGAAACCGTCGTTAACTTCCAGATAGCGCCCGGAATCACGTTCGGTGATGGTGATCGCGTCGGGGCTTGAGTGAAACGCCTTGGCGAATTTCTCTTCGCTGGCCTTCAGTGCAGCCTCTGAACGTTGCTGCTGAGTAATGTCGCGCAGGGTGGTGACGATGCACGGTTGATCGCCGACGCTGATCTGCCGACTAGAAATCACGCAGGTCAGCGACTGGCCGTCCTTGTGCTGGACGATGATCGCGACGTTGCTCAGGCCCTGTTCGCGGATCACCCGCTCAATGCGTTGCAGACTTTTTGCCGAAGCGTCCCACAGGCCGATTTCTTCGGCGGTGTGGCCAATCACGTCGCCGGCACTCCAGCCGAAAGTCTGGGTGAAGCTGTTATTGATCTCGATGAACTCGCCGCTGTCCTGGCGTGTGACGCAGATCGGGTCGGGGCTGACCTGGAACAGCGTGGCGAATTTTTCTTCTGAGGCGACCAGGCGCTGCTCGCGCTCAACCTGATCGGTGATGTCGAGCAGCGTGCCAGCCATGCGCAGCGGCGCGCCGTTGTCGTCGCGGTAGAGGCGGGCGCGGCTTTCCAGATAGCGCGAGCTGCCGTCCGGCAGTTGCACGCGATAGGTCAGTTGATAATTGCCTGCCGGGCCTTCGCGCAGGGAACGGTAGGCGTCGCGCATGCTGTCGCGTTCTTCGCCGGGCACGCCTTCGAAGAATTCATCGAACGATTCATGGAACGGTTTCGCTTCAAGCCCGTGTAACTGCGCGGCGCGCGCCGAGCCGTAAAGCATGCCGCTGGGGATGTGCCAGTCCCACGTGCCGAGTTGCGCCGAGTCCAGCGCGAGGTCGAGACGTTCCTGGCTGTCCTTCAGCGCGTGTTCGGCAGCTTTGCGTTCGGTGGTGTCGAGGAAGGTGCTGAGCAGATAGGGTTGGCCTTCCAGTTCGACCTTCTGCGCGCTGAGAATGCCGTCGTGGATTTGGCCGTTGCTCGCACGGAACTGCACTTCCATGGCGATGAGTTCGCCTTTGGTGTTGGTCTTTTTGACCAGTTCGGCGCGTTGTTCGGGATGCACCCACAAACCGAGTTCCAGCGTGGTACGGCCGATGGCGCTCTGCACCGGCCAGCCGAACAGGCTTTCAAAATACTGATTGGCCTCGCTGATCAAGCCATCTTCCTGGCGGGTGAGCAAAACCATGTTGGGGCATAGGTGAAATAGTGTGGCGAAACGTTTCTCCGAGCTGCTCAGCGCTTGCTCGCGTTGGCGCTGGTGGGTGATTTCGCGAATCACCCCGATCATTCGGGGGCGGCCGTTTTTGTCCGGCAGCAGACTGCCGCTGATCTCCAGCCAGTGCAGGCTGCCGTCGGGCCATTGGATGCGGTGGTGCATCGCTTGCTCCAGCGGCGCACCGGCAATCACCGCGTGGAAGGCACGCACGGTTTTCGCGCGGTCTTCCGGAGGCAATAAATCGAGGTATTCAAGGTCGGCCGGCAGCGGCTGGCGTGGATCGAAGCCGAATAATGCCTGCGTGCCCCGCGACCAACTGATCTGCCCGCGCTCGATGTCCCAATACCAGGCGCCGAGCCGGGCGCCGTTGAGCGCCGCGAGCAATTGCGGCGCACTTTCCCAGCTCTGCTCGGAATGCCGTGGATCAATTGCCTGAATGCGCGGCATCGGCGGGATACGGTCAACAGATTTCGGCATTGGTTACGGGCCTTGAGCTGGTTTATGCGTTAGGCACAGGGAAACGCGGCTCTATAGGAGTAGCACAAGTCAGCCGAGAGTCCCTGGCAGATCGATTTGTGCGTCCAGCAAGGCCATAAAGGCGCGAGCCGCGTTCGATAGCGTCCGTTCAGTGTGCAAGATATAGCCTAGCTGGCGCCGCAGCTGTATGCCCGGCAAAGCGATGCTTGCCACCTGATCATCGAGCATCGTGCGCGGCAGCACGCTCCAGGCCAGGCCGATCGAGACCATCATCTTGATGGTTTCCAGATAGTTGGTGCTCATGGCGATGTTCGGCGTCAGGCCCTGAGCCTCGAACAGTCGTTGGACAATATGGTGAGTAAATGTGTTGCCACCGGGGAAAACCGCCGGATGGCCGGCAATGTCCGCCAGGCTGACGGCGCCGTTGCTGATCAGCGAATGCTCCGGGGCGACCACGAAATCCAGCGGGTCGTCCCACACCGGCGTGGCTTTGACCAGCGCATGCGGCTCTGGCGCCAGGGTGATCACCGCCAACTCGGCGCGGCCATGGAGAATTTCTTCGTAGGCCACTTCCGAATCGAGGAACTGAATATCCAGCGCGACCTGTGGGAAACGGCGGGTGAACTCCCTTAATAGCGGTGGCAAACGGTGCAGGCCGATGTGGTGACTGGTCGCCAGGGTCAGGCGCCCGCTGACTTCGCCGGTCAGGTTGGTCAATGCGCGGCGGGTGTCATCGAGCACGTTGAGAATCTGGTAGGCCCGTGGCAGCAGGGCGCGGCCGGCTTCGGTCAGGCCGACTTCACGGCCGAGACGATCGAACAGGCGCACCTTTAATTGTTGCTCCAGCCCGGCAATACGTTTGCTGATCGCCGGCTGCGTCAGGTGCAAGCGTTCGCCGGCGCCGGAGAAGCTGCCGGTCTCGGCGATGGCGATAAAAGCGTTGAGGTTGGCCAGATCCATGGTTGTATTCCAGTTGGTTATCCAAAGCATAAAAAATATGAATTTGAGTTATTTAATGTAACCCCATAGGATCGACCTCACAAGCCAAAGGGTTATTGAAACGTTCAAGGCCCGGGGCATAGAAACAAGCTGATGAGGAACCGTCTGATGGCCGGCAAAACGCTCTACGACAAGCTCTGGGATTCGCATTTGGTCAAGCAGCGCGACGATGGCTCGGCGCTGATCTACATCGATCGTCACATCATTCACGAAGTGACTTCGCCGCAAGCCTTTGAAGGTCTGCGTCTGGCCGGGCGCAAGCCTTGGCGCATCGATGCCAACATCGCGACCCCGGATCACAACGTACCGACGACGCCAGAGCGCAAGGGCGGCATCGAAGCGATTGCCGATCAGGTCTCGCGTTTGCAGGTTCAGACCCTCGACGACAACTGCGATGAATACGGCATCGTCGAGTTCAAGATGAACGACGTCCGCCAAGGCATCGTCCACGTGATCAGCCCGGAGCAGGGCGCGACCTTGCCGGGCATGACCGTGGTCTGCGGCGACTCGCACACCTCGACCCACGGCGCATTCGGCGCTTTGGCGCACGGTATCGGCACCTCCGAGGTCGAGCACGTGCTCGCCACACAGTGCCTGGTCGCCAAGAAAATGAAAAACATGCTGGTGCGCGTTGAAGGGCAATTGCCGTTCGGCGTGACCGCCAAGGACATCGTCCTCGCGGTGATCGGCAAGATCGGCACCGCTGGCGGTAACGGCCACGCCATCGAATTCGCCGGTAGCGCGATTCGCGATTTGTCCGTTGAAGGCCGCATGACCATCTGCAACATGTCCATCGAAGCCGGCGCCCGCGTAGGTTTGGTGGCAGCGGATCAGAAGACTGTCGACTACGTGAAGGGTCGTCCATTTGCTCCGAAAGGCGCGGAATGGGGCATGGCCGTCGAGTCCTGGAAAGATCTGGTCTCCGACGCCGACGCCAAGTTCGACACCGTGGTTGAGCTCGACGCTACGCAGATCAAGCCGCAAGTCAGCTGGGGCACTTCGCCTGAGATGGTTTTGGCGGTTGATCAGAACGTGCCGGATCCAGCCAAAGAAATGGATCTGGTCAAACGCGACTCGATCGTCCGTGCCTTGAAATACATGGGTTTGACCGCCAATCAGGCGATCACCGACATTCAGCTGGATCGCGTGTTTATCGGCTCCTGCACCAACTCGCGCATTGAAGACTTGCGTGCTGCGGCGGTGATCGCCAAGGGTCGTAAAGTTGCTTCAACCATCAAGCAAGCGATCGTGGTGCCGGGTTCGGGTCTGGTGAAGGCGCAGGCAGAGGCCGAAGGTCTCGACAAGATTTTCCTTGAAGCCGGTTTCGAATGGCGTGAGCCGGGTTGCTCGATGTGCCTGGCGATGAACCCGGATCGTTTGGAGTCCGGCGAGCATTGCGCCTCGACCTCCAACCGTAACTTCGAAGGCCGTCAGGGCGCCGGTGGCCGTACCCACCTCGTCAGCCCGGCCATGGCGGCGGCGGCAGCGGTGAACGGTCGTTTCATCGACGTTCGCGAATTGATTTAAGGAGCGCAGCATGAAAGCTTTTACCCAGCACACTGGTCTTGTCGCGCCTTTGGATCGTGCCAACGTCGACACTGACCAAATCATTCCGAAGCAGTTTTTGAAGTCGATCAAACGCACCGGTTTCGGCCCGAACCTGTTCGACGAGTGGCGTTACCTCGATGTCGGGCAACCGTATCAGGACAACTCCAAGCGTCCGCTGAACAAGGACTTCGTCCTCAACGCCGAGCGTTATCAAGGCGCCAGCGTGTTGCTGGCCCGCGAGAACTTCGGTTGCGGCTCCAGCCGTGAACACGCGCCATGGGCGCTGGAAGAATACGGTTTCCGCAGCATCATCGCGCCGAGCTACGCCGACATTTTCTTCAACAACAGCTTCAAGAACGGCTTGTTGCCGATCATCTTGAGCGACGCTGAAGTCGATGAGTTGTTCAAGCAGGTCGAGGCTGAGCCAGGTTATCAATTGCAGGTCGATCTGCAAGCGCAGACCGTGACCAGCCCGAATGGCAAGGTGTACAGTTTTGAGATTGATGCGTTCCGTAAGCATTGCCTGTTGAACGGTCTGGACGATATCGGGCTGACCCTGCAGGACGGTGATGCGATTGCGACGTTTGAGGCCAGGCATCGGGTTAGCCAGCCTTGGTTGTTTCGCGACGCGTGATTTGCGTATGGCGAATGGAGCCATCGCGAGCAGGCTCACTCCTACATTTGAAATGCGTTCCCCTGTAGGAGTGAGCCTGCTCGCGATGAGGCCCTCAAAAGCACCACAAGACTCATCCTAAAAAGGAAGTGACCATGACCAGCACCGCCCAACACGCCCAGGTCGTACAAAAGCAATTCGGTGAGCAGGCCGCCGCCTACCTGAGCAGCGCCGTTCACGCTCAAGGCACCGAATTCGCGCTGCTACAGGCGGAGCTGGCCGGGCAGGGCGAGGCTCGTGTGCTGGACTTGGGTTGTGGCGCCGGTCACGTCAGTTTTCACGTGGCATCGCTGGTCAACGAAGTGGTCGCTTACGACCTGTCGCAGCAAATGCTCGACGTGGTCGCCGCCGCTGCGATTGATCGCGGTATCGGCAACATTTCTACGGTCAACGGTGCCGCCGAGCGTCTGCCGTTTGCCGATGGCGAGTTCGACTTCGTGTTCAGCCGTTATTCGGCGCATCACTGGAG
Organism: Pseudomonas sp. PS01303; assembly: GCF_029959385.1. Lineage (NCBI taxonomy): Bacteria > Pseudomonadati > Pseudomonadota > Gammaproteobacteria > Pseudomonadales > Pseudomonadaceae > Pseudomonas > Pseudomonas sp. PS01303. The sequence goes on along the minus strand of NZ_JASCPK010000044.1, from coordinate 2,880 downwards.
TGATCTCGGTGTAGCCCTGCGCGAAGTGCGTCGGGTGCTGAAGCCGGGCGGTGTGGCGGCGTTCGTTGACGTGTTGTCACCGGGCAGTCCGTTGTTCGACACTTACCTGCAAAGCGTCGAAGTGCTGCGCGACACCAGCCATGTGCGCGATTATTCTGCCGCTGAATGGTTGCGCCAGGTCAGCGAGGCCGGTTTGCATGTGCGTAGCACTGCGCGTCAGCGCCTGCGTCTGGAGTACACCACTTGGGTTGAGCGCATGCGCACACCCGAAGTGATGCGCGCCGCGATCCGCCAGTTGCAGCAGTCGATGGGCAACGAAGTGCGCGAATATTTTGAGATTGATGCCGACGGCTCGTTCAGTACAGATGTAATCGTATTGATGGCTGAGCGCTAAGAATTTTTCCGGGCGCGCCTCAGATGGCGCACCGACTGAAGACACGAGGAAAGCATGAGCAAGCAGATTCTGATTCTCCCAGGTGACGGTATTGGTCCGGAAATCATGGCCGAAGCGGTCAAGGTGCTGGAACTGGCCAACGACAAATACAGCCTGGGCTTCGAGCTGAGCCATGACCTTATCGGTGGCGCGGCCATCGACAAGCACGGCGTGCCGCTGGCCGACGAAACCCTAGACCGTGCCCGCGCTGCCGATGCCGTACTGCTGGGCGCCGTCGGTGGCCCGAAATGGGACACCATCGAACGTGATATCCGCCCTGAGCGCGGCCTGCTGAAAATCCGTGCGCAACTGGGCCTGTTCGGCAACCTGCGTCCGGCGATTCTGTACCCGCAACTGGCTGAGGCTTCGAGCCTGAAGCCGGAAATCGTTGCCGGTCTGGACATCCTCATCGTTCGCGAACTGACCGGTGGCATCTACTTCGGCGCGCCACGCGGCACCCGTACTCTGGAAAACGGCGAGCGTCAGTCCTACGACACGCTGCCGTACAGCGAAAGTGAAATCCGCCGCATCGCCCGCGTCGGTTTCGACATGGCCATGGTGCGTGGCAAGAAACTCTGCTCGGTGGACAAGGCCAACGTGCTTGCGTCCAGCCAACTGTGGCGTGAAATCGTCGAAGAAGTGGCCAAGGATTACCCGCAGGTCGAACTGAGCCACATGTACGTCGACAACGCCGCGATGCAACTGGTGCGCGCGCCGAAGCAGTTCGACGTGATCGTCACCGACAACATGTTCGGCGACATCCTGTCCGATCAGGCGTCGATGCTCACCGGTTCCATCGGCATGCTGCCGTCGGCGTCGCTGGACACCAACAACAAGGGCATGTACGAGCCTTGCCACGGTTCCGCTCCGGACATCGCCGGCAAAGGTATTGCCAACCCGTTGGCGACCATTCTGTCGGTCTCGATGATGCTGCGTTACAGCTTCAATCTGCAGGATGCGGCTGATGCCATCGAAAAAGCCGTCAGCGTCGTGCTCGACCAGGGTCTGCGCACGGGCGACATCTATTCGGCCGGTTGCACCAAAGTCGGTACGCAGGAAATGGGCGACGCAGTAGTCGCCGCGCTGCGGAATCTGTAATCTCTCGGGCCCGCTGCGAAATTCAATACAAAGCAGCGGCCCACTTTTCAAGAAGGTGTAGTTGCGATGAAACGTGTAGGTCTGATCGGTTGGCGCGGAATGGTCGGTTCCGTGCTCATGCAGCGGATGTTGGAAGAGCAGGATTTCGATCTAATCGAGCCGGTGTTTTTCACCACTTCCAACGTCGGTGGCCAAGGCCCGTCCGTGGGCAAGGACATTGCTCCGCTCAAGGATGCTTACAGCATTGATGAGCTGAAGACCCTCGACGTGATTCTGACCTGCCAGGGCGGCGACTACACCAGCGAAGTGTTCCCGAAACTGCGCGAAGCGGGCTGGCAGGGTTATTGGATCGACGCGGCCTCGAGCCTGCGCATGAACGATGACGCGGTCATCATTCTTGATCCGGTGAACCGCAAGGTCATCGATCAGCAGCTTGATGCAGGCACCAAGAACTACATCGGCGGCAACTGCACTGTCAGCCTTATGCTGATGGGCTTGGGCGGCTTGTTCGAGGCCGGTCTGGTCGAGTGGATGAGCGCCATGACCTATCAGGCGGCCTCCGGTGCCGGCGCGCAGAACATGCGTGAACTGATCAAGCAAATGGGCGCGACCCACGCCGCTGTCGCTGATCAACTGGCCGATCCGGCCAGCGCGATCCTTGACATCGACCGTCGCGTTGCTGATGCCATGCGCAGCGAAGCGTACCCGACCGAAAACTTCGGCGTACCGCTGGCCGGCAGCCTGATCCCGTGGATCGACAAGGAACTGCCGAACGGACAGAGCCGTGAAGAGTGGAAAGCTCAGGCCGAGACCAACAAGATCCTCGGTCGCTTCAAGAGCCCGATCCCGGTCGACGGCATCTGCGTGCGCATCGGCGCCATGCGTTGCCACAGCCAGGCGCTGACCATCAAGCTGAACAAAGACGTACCGATCGCCGATATCGAAGGGCTGATCAGCCAGCACAACCCTTGGGTCAAGCTGGTACCGAACAACCGCGATATCAGCATGCAGGAGCTGAGCCCGACCAAGGTTACCGGCACCTTGAATGTGCCGGTTGGCCGTCTGCGCAAGCTCAACATGGGCTCGCAGTTCCTCGGCGCGTTCACCGTTGGCGACCAACTGCTGTGGGGCGCGGCCGAACCGCTGCGTCGCATGCTGCGGATTTTGCTCGAGCGTTGATCGCTTGAAGCAATGAAAGAGCCCGTGCCTTGAAAGAGGTGCGGGTTTTTTTATGCCTGAAGTTTCTCGGGTGACTGTGCCGGCCTCTTCGCGAGCAAGCTCGCTCCCACATTTGATCGGCGCCGAACACTCAGGTTGTGTCCGCCCGATATTCACTGTGGGAGCGAGCT